>CAZWKH010000015.1:0-16686 GCA_964633885.1 uncultured bacterium
TGGAGACGGCCCTGGTCGGGGACCTCAAGACCGTGCAGCCGATCCTGAGCCCGGTCTGCTGGACCTCGGGCTACACGGGCTGCAACCCGGGCAAGCACGGCATCTTCGACTTCCAGAAGGAGGACCCGACCAGCGGAGAGCTCCTCATCGAGACCGCCACCAATCGCCGGGCCCAGCCCATCTGGGTGCTCCTCTCCGATGTCGGCAAGCGGGTGGCGGTGATGAATGTACCCATGACCTACCCGCCGGATCCGGTGCGGGGGTCCATGATCAGCGGTTTCCCCTTCCCGAGCGGCGATGTGAACATCACCTACCCGCCTGAGCTGCACGAGCGCCTCGGGGATTACCCCCTCGACTATCTCGGCCTCAACATGTTCAACCGCACTCCGGAGACGATGTACTCCGATTTCCTCAAGGGGGAGGAGGCGCGCCGCAAGGTGGCGCTGGAGTGGCTGGACACGGGGGAGTACGACTTCTGCTGGTTCGTCTTCACCGGCACCGACAAGGTCCAGCATTTCTTCTGGAAGTACATGGACCGGAATCACCCCGGCTACACGCCGGAGGGCGGAGCGCAGTTCGGGACGGCGATCCTCGATCTCTGGAAGCTGGAGGACAAGATCCTGGGCGAGATGCTGGCCAGGCTTCCCGAGGACGCCACGGTGCTGCTCATGTCGGACCATGGCTTCGACGCCATCTACCGCCAGGTCAACATGGCGAACTGGCTCCCGGATACGGACCTGCCCGCCTGGCTGGCCACCCACGCGATCCCGTCCATGTCCATCACCAACGGGATCCTTCATTACACCCTGGACGGCAAGCTGAGCGGCTCCTCGGATCGCGAGGCCTTCATCGACAAGTTCCAGGAGATGTGCGCCGGGTTGCAGGATCCTCAGACGGGGGTCTGTCCCTTCGAGACCGTGGACAGGCGGGAGGATCTCTACGAGGGGCGCATGGTGGAGAAGGCTCCCGATGTGATCTTCCAGGAGGCGCCGAAGTACTTCGTGACCCGTGGGGTGCCGGACTCGGTGGGGGTGCCGGTCTTCCAGAATGTGTGGACGACTTCCTTCTCCGCCTACCACCGGCCCCATGGGGTGCTGGCCCTGCGGGGGCCGCAGGTGAAGGGGCCGCAGGCGGGGTCGCTGCGAGAGCGGCTGGAGAGAGGCGGCGACTTCGAGGCGGCGAGCATCCTGGATGTGATGCCCACGCTGCTGGCGATCATGGACCAGCCGGTGCCGGACGAGGTGGACGGGCGGGTGTTGGTCGAGGCGCTGGATCCCGGATTCCTGGCCGAGCACCCGCCGAGGGTGGAGCCGGTGGAGGGGTTCCTGCTCGACCGGCCGCCGCCCTCGAGCCTCACGGAGCAGGAGCGCGAGGCGCTCAAGGCGATTCCGTACATCCAGTAGGAGTGCACCGCGCGGTGATCACCCGGGTGAGCATGAGCCGGCGGGTGAAGCGCCGCCGCGGGACACGCACCCTGCCCCTAGCCGTCGCGAGCCTTTCCCCTTAGAGTTGCCGCCGTCATGAACCGCGCCCTCGCGATATGGCTCCCCGTTCTTGCGGCGCTGGCTCTCTACGCCCCGACCCTGAGCTTCGAGCGCACCTTTGACGACATCCATCAGGTGGCGGCCCCAGGAGAAGGACGCCCGGACGGCGCGGCGGGCACGGTGTCCGGCGACGCCCCCGCGCCCCGCGAGGCGGCCCAGGTCGTCGGGCCTCCGGAGTCCCGCAGCTTCGCGGAACTGTGGACCCGCCCCTACTGGGGCAGCGCGGAGCGTGGCGGGCTCTACCGCCCCGTCCTGAGCACGACCTTCTGGCTCGAGGGCAGGGCCCACGCTCCGCTGGGCGCGCGCCACGCGCTGAACATCCTCCTCCACGCCGCGGTCACGCTGCTCTTGGTGCGGCTGCTGCTGGCCCTGGGCCTCGGCTCGCTCCCGGCCGCCCTGGGGGGACTCCTCTTCGCCCTGCACCCGGTGCATGTCGAAGCGGTGGCGGGCCTGGTGGGCCGCGCGGAGCTTCTGGCAGCGCTCTGGATGCTGCTGGCCCTCGGGCTGCACGACCGCGCGACGGCCCGGCTCGCCGCACGGGCCGCTGCGCCCACCGCGCGGGCCGCAGCGCCCAAAGAACCCGCCGCCCCCGCCGCCCTCACCCGAACCGCGACCCTCGCCGCTGCCGCCATCCTCGCCTTCCTCGCCGCCGGTACCAAGGAGAGCGCCTGGGCCCTGCCCTTCTTCGCCGCAGCGCTGGACATGAGCCGCGGCCGGCCCCTGCGCGCAGCCTGGCCTTCGTGGATCGGCTACGCCCTGGGGATCGGCGCGCATCTCCTCCTGCGGCACGCGGCCCTGGGTGGCTGGCTCAACGCGCCCGGTGTCGTGGTGACTCCCTTCGACAACCCGCTCGTCGCGCTCCACGGGGTGGAACGGGTCCTCGGCGGGCTCCGGGTCGCGGGGCTCGACCTGGTCCACCTCGTCTTTCCGGTGACCCTCTCCGCGGACTTCTCCGGTCCGGCCGTGGCGGTGACCGGCGGTCTCCTCGACCCGAGACTCTGGGGCGGAGTGACGCTCCTTCTCGGCGCGGCGGGAGTCGCGCTCTGGGGCGGACGGAACCTGGAACTCCCCGGCCGTGCGGCAGCGTTCAACGGCGCGGTGTGGGTGCTCGTCTCGGCCTTCCTGGTCATGAACCTCCTCTTCACCCTGGGCACCCTGCTCGCGGACCGCGTCCTCTACTGGCCCTCGGCGGGGTGGTGCGCGATCCTCGCCGCCATCGCAGCCCATTCCCTGGACCCCGCACGGGACAAGGGGGCCAAGGCTCTGCGCCTCGCCGCGCGCGACCCGCGCCGTCCGGTGCACCGCCCGCGGGCGGGGATCGTCGCTGTCGCGCTGCTCCTGGCGCTCGGTACGGCCTACGCCATTCGTGCCGCGATGTATCTGCCCGCCTGGCGGAACGACATCGCTCTCTTCGAGGCCTCGGTGCGGGCCGAACCCCGCGCGCCCCGCGCCTGGTACAACCTGGGGCGCAGCTATCAGGACGCGGCGCGGGTGGAGGAGGCCGTCGACGCCTATCGCCGCGCGGTGGACCTGGCTCCCGATTACGAGGAAGCCTGGGCCCAGCTCGCCACCGGCCACATGCAGGCGGGCCGCTGGGAGGATGCGGCCGGGCCGCTCGCCGAGGCTCTTCGCCTGAACCCGCAAGACGGCGTGGCCCGTCTCAACGAGGGAGTTCTGTGGCTCAACACGGGCCGCGCGGCAGAGGCCCGCGCGCGGTTCGATGAGATCGCCGCTCTCGAGCCCCATCGCGTCGATGCCTGGTACAACCTGGCCCTGGCCGCCGAGCGCCTGGGCGACCACGCGCAGGCCGCGCAGGCCTGGCGGCGCGCAATTGATCTCGACCCCGCAAACGGCGCCGCGCTCAACAATCTCGCCTGGCTCCTCGCCACGCGGCTCGGGGACCCCGCGCAGGCAGAGGCGCTCGCGCGGCGCGCGGTGGCGCTGGACGGCACGAACGCGCAGTGGCTGGACACGCTCGCCGAGACCCTCTTCCGCCAGGGGAAGCGCGCCGAGGCGGTAGAGGTCGCGCAGGAGGCGCTAAGCGCGGCGGAGGCCGCCCACCAGGAGGCGTTGCGCGCGGCGCCGGGCGCCGACGGCGCGGCGGCCTACCGCGAGCAGCTTCGCCGCTTCCGCGAGGACGCGATCCCCGCGGGGGAGTGACGGGCTCGCCCCTCCCGCAGCCTCATCCCCCCGCGCCCACCCTGGCCAGCGAGTCCATCTCCGCCCGCACGCGCACCAGGCTCCTGCGGATCCGTTCGTTGGCGGGCTGCATGGCCAGCGCCTCTTCCCAGGTCGCCGCGGCCTCGGTGCGCTTCCCGCTCTGCGCATAGGCTGCGGCCAGGTTGTTGAGGAAGATCACATCCTTGTCGAAGGACGCCTTGATCGACTCGAGAAGCGGCACCGCCTCCGCCGCGCGCCCGGTCACCAGACGCACGGTCCCGTCCAGGAACTTGAGCTCGGGGACGCTGTCCCCGAAGCGCTCGTATGCCGCCTGGAGCGCGCTGTCCGCCGCTGCGGTGTCGCCGGCGCGCATGAAGGTGAGCACCTGCTCCTGCGCGAGGCGGAGCGGATCGGTGATCTCGCCCTGGGCGGGCGCGAGCCCCCGCTCCCGCAGCCCGGCCAGGTTCGACTTCGCGGCCACATGGCCTGGATCGACTGCCAGCGCGGACTCGAAGGCCTGCACCGCTTGGTCGAAGTAGCCCACCTGGACATAGACCGCGCCCAGGTTGTTCAGGTACTCCGTGTTGAACGGGTCCAGGTTGACCAGCTCGCCGTACACCGCAGAGGCCTCCGCCCACCGCTGCTGGCGCTCGTAGAGCCGGGCCAGCATCTGGAGCCCCGGCGGGAACGCCGCGCCGCTCTCGCGCAGCGCTTCCAGCTCGCGGGTCGCCTCCTCGAGCACCCCGTCGCGGGCCAGCATCCCCGCGATGGCGTAGCGCGGGTACGGGTTGTCCGGCTCGAGCCGCAGCGCCCGCTCGTACTCGCGCAGGGCCGCCGAGCCGCGCTTCTCCTGGTCGTAGACCCCGCCCATGTGGAAGTAGTCGTCCCCCAGCACTCCCTGGCCGGGCACTCCACCGAAGGCGGGGAGAAGCCCGAAGAGCGCCACGGCCAGGACGCCCGCCAGCGCCGCGCGCAGGATGCCCGGGCCCCGCGCCTCGGCGAGCGCCCTAATGAAGAGAGCCAATCCCCCTGCCAGACCGATGAGGCTCAGGTCGCGCGCGTCGGCCTCCGCATAGGCGGCCAGCGCCGCGCCGAGCCCGGAGAGCGCCGCGATCCAGAGGATCCAGCCGGCGCGCCTGCGGGCCAGCAGCAACCCGGCCAGCCCCAATGGAAGAGCGATCCTGCCCAGCCAGATGGAGACGGGCAACGCTCCGGTATCTCCTCGCTGCAGAAGGAAGGCAGGGCCCACATCGCGGGGGAGCGGGTCGCCCTGGAAGCTGGCCAGAGCCTTGACCCCGGTGCGGCGAAGTTCCGCCACGGGATGGCGGAGCGCCTCCCCGGCCGCGCGCCTTGCCCAGAAGGCGCTCGCCTGCGCGGAGGTCATCCGCTTCTGCGAGAGCAGTGAGGCTTCCCGCGTGAAGTCGCGGTGCACCCACCAGCGCCTGGCGTCTGCGTCCCCGCGCCGGGGTTCGACTCCCGAGGCCAAGGCGCGGTGGCCTCGGTAGACATCCACACCCGATACCACGGGGAGGGGCGAGCGCGACCCGGCAATGGCCGAGCCGCCCCAGGAGGCGGCCAGCCAGAGGAACGCGAAGGCGGCGAGGCTCAGCGCCCAGCCTTGCCTTCCCTTGTCCCGCGGGCGAACCAGGGCCATGACCGCGACCAGGATGCCCACCACCCAGGCCAGGGTGCCGTTGAACTGGCCGCTCAGGCCTACCAGCAGGCCGGCCACGGCCCAGACCAGCGGGCTGCGCTTGCCGTCGAGGGTGACCAGGGCCAGAGCGCAGAGCGCCGCGGCGGGCATGGAGGGCGAGAAGGATCCCGCGGAGAGGACGATCGGCGCGGAGAGGACGGCGATCCACCCCGCCGCCGCCGCGGGCCAGGCCCCCGCGCGCCGCCGGACGAGCGCGTAGACGAGCAGCCCCGCCAGAGGCAGCAAGAGGAAGGTGAGCGCGCGCCGCGCGTCCCGCGCGGCCAGCACTCCGTCCCCGGCGAAGAGGCCGAGGAAGCGCGGATAGAGCGGGCTCGGGTATGCGGAGAGGCCCCCGGCGTCGATCTCTCCCCTGGCCGCCTTCTGCGCGGCGTCCCAGTAGATCGCCTCCGTGCCCGAGGGGGATCGCTCGAAGGGACCGCGGTTCACCGCGAGAGCGCTCAGGGCGGTCAGAGCGATCAGCCCGACCAGGAAGATCAGAACGGGAAGCCGGCTTTTCATGAGATGAGCTCCGTTCAGAGTTTCGCCAGCTCGTCGCGGGCTTCCCGGGCGAGCTCGGGGTCCTTGGCCTCGCGGGCGACGCGCTCGAATGCGCCTCGCGCCTCGGCGGCGCGCCCCCCTCCCGCCTGGGCCATGCCAAGGTGGAGCAGGATCTCCAGGGACGCCGGGTCCTTCTCCCGCGCGCGGGCCAGCACCCGCTGCGCTTCCTCCCACTGCATGCGGCAAAGCAGAACGAACCCCAGGGTGTCCAGGTGGTTCGCCGTCGGTTCCATCTCCACTGCCTGCCGGGCTGCGTGTTCGGCCTCTGCGAGATCGCCGCCGGCCAGGGCGCTGTTGTAGGCGAAGTCATTGAGGGCTCTGGGATTCTGCGGATCGTACGCGATGACCCGGCGGAAGAGATCCGCCGCCTCCCCGTGGCGCCCCTCGCGGGAGGCCAGGATGGCGAGGTTGTAGCTCACATCCGGAAAGTTGGGCTCCAGGCGGGCCGCATCCTCCCAGTAGGACCGTGCGGTGTCCAGCGCTCCGGCCTGGAACGCGATGGTCCCAAGGTTGTTGAGGGCGAGCCCGCGCTCCCCCCGGTCGCCGATCCGGGCGGCGCGGTCGAAGAGCGGCCGGGCGGTGGTCAGGTCGCCCCTCAGGAAAGCCTGGATCCCTGCCTCGTTGAGCGAACGGGAACGCAGCCGGCGGGCGAGGGTCTCGCGGGGGGCTATGGAAAGAGCGAGGTCCAGGGCCTCGTCCGCGCCGGCGATCCCGGCGGGGAGCGGCAAGCCGAGGTGGACGCGCACCGCCAGGGCATGGGCGCGACGGAAGGAGGCGATTTCCCCGGTGAGCGCCGAGTCGGCCGGGTCCGCGACCATGGCTCCCGGCGGAAGGGCCACTGCATCCAGATCCAGGACGCTCACCCGGCCGGCCCTGTCGAACATGTGCCTGGGCACGGCGTACTCGAGGTAGAGGTTGTCGTCGGTGACCCGCCCCTTCCAGTCGCCGATATACCGGAGGATTCCATCGCGGTCGGTCACGAAATGAGCGAGCAGCTGCGCCTCGGGAAGGATCTCGAGCTGGGCCAGGTCCTCGCCGGCCGGGGTGCCGGCCGTTGCGCGCAGCTTTGCGAGGTCGAAGCGCAGCGGATCCATGCTCGCCACCAGGATGAGATCTCCGGGCGCCCCCTGCCAGAGGTGCAGGTGCGGGTACGCATCCGTGAAGGTGGCCAGCACCGTCCTGAGGTCCTCCGCGCGGTACTGGTAGGTCTGCACCCACTGGCAGACGATCCCCCCCGGCCGGAGCCGCTCCTTGGTCAGCTCGAAGAACTCCCTTGTGAACAGCGCCCCCACCCCGGCGATCCAGGGGTTGGTCGGCTCGCTCACGATCACATCGTAGCGGTCGGGCGTGAGCAGCAGGTGGTTGCGCCCGTCGTTGATGAGGAGCCGGTGGCGGGGATCCTCCAGGCAGCGGCGGTTGTGCTCGTCGAAGAAGCGGGCGGCCCCGGCCATGCTGGGGATGAGCTCCACCGTCTCCACCCGTGCGAAGGGGTGAGCGAGCAGGGACCCGGTAGAGATCCCGCTGGCCAGTCCGATCACCAGCGCGTCGCGAGGCGCGCCCTGGTGATAGAAGAGGGGGAGATGCGCGATGAGCTTCTGCGTGACCATGTCCCCGTGGGAAGAGGCGTCGACCTTTCCGCTGATGCGCAGCGAGGTCACCTGCTGGGCCTGCCAGACGGAGACCGTCCCCTCGGGGCCTTCGTCGTAGAAACGGAGTCTCTGCTCCGACATCACCTCGACGATGGATTCCTGAGCGGCGTAGTCGCGCGCGTAGACATAGGCCCCGGAAGCCATGATGCGTGGATCCCAGCGCTGGAGTCCCCAGATCCACGCAGGCAGGAGGAGGAGGCAGACCCCCGCGATGGCCCAACGCAACCCTCCGGGAACCCTGCGCCCGCGCAGCGCCAGCACCAGGAGGAGCCCCGCCGCCAGGTTCACGAAGGAAGCGGCGAGGATCGCGTTCTGCCGCCCGATCCAGGGGATGAGCACGAAGCCGGTGAGGAAGGAGCCGAGAATGGCTCCGATGGTGTTCGCCGCGTAGAGCGAGCCCAGGCTCCTGCCGGTCTGCCGGCGGTCCACATAGGCCCGGGTGACCAGCGGAAAGGTCCCCCCCATGAGGATCGTGGGCAGGAACATGGTCATCGCGGCGAGGAAGACCCGGTAGAGCTCGATGCGCGCCCAGGATCCGTCCAGCCTCGGGAAGGCGTCCACGAACATCTGGGGCAGGGCCTCCAGGAGCGGGATGGTCAGGAGCGAGAAGAGCGGGATGCCGAGCTGCACGAGCGCGAGCAGCGCCTCCGGGCGGCCGTAGCGGTCCGCGAGCCGCGCGAAGAGAAGGCTCCCCACCGCCAGGCCGAACAGGAAGGTGGTGAGCATCGTCGTGAAGGCGTAGTTGGTCGTGCCAAGCACCATGGAGAGGGTCTTCGTCCAGGCGACCTCGTAGGCCAGAGCGGCGAAGCCGCTCGCCGCGTAGACCAGCAGCACCGCGCGGCGCAGCCGGGCATCGTCCGCCTTGGGCCGGCCCGCCGCACCGGACGGGGCCCGCACCGCCTCGGCTTGCGCCGCCGACGCGCCTTCCGTCCCTGCCGCGGCGGGCGCGCGGTAGGCGAATCGTCGTGAGGCGAGCAGCGCCGCGAACGCCACCGCGAAGTTGATGAGGACCGCCACCCAGGTGGCGCCCCGAAGTCCCATTGCCGGCAAGAGGAAGAATCCTCCCGCCGCCGAGCCGAGCACCGCGCCGAGCGTGTTGGCCGCATAGAGGAGTCCCGCCCTGGTGCCGAGCCCCTTCCAGTTGGTGAAGAGGAGCTTGCCGAGGACGGGGAGCGTGCCTCCCATGAGGGTCGTGGGAACGAGCAGGAGCAGGAACGAAAGCGCGAAGCGGACGAGGCTCAGACCGTAGAAACCCGGGGAGGCGGACTGGTAGAACCCCGCGTAGAGCCGGTCGAGAAGCCCGAGCAGGACGGGGAGGAGGATGGCCCAGAGGGCGATGCCGGCCTCCAGAAGCCCGTAGACGACAAGGGGATGGCCACGGCGGTCGATGGATCGCCCGAAGACCGTGCTCCCCAGGGCGAGCCCGGCCATGTAGGCGGCGAGCACGGTGGCGATGGCAAAGGCCGAACCGCCGAAGACGGTGGTGAGATCTCTGGTCCAGACCACCTCGTAGACCAGGGCGCTCGCCCCGGAAAAGAAGAAGAGGAGGAGGATCAGGCTCTCGAGCGGGCGCAGGCCCGAGCGGCCGGCCGTCCGGGGGGGTGAGCTGTTGGCTGCGTGCAAGGATCGCCCTCGTTTCGAGCTGTTCCCGAAGGACGGTAACGGGGCCGAAGCGGCATGAAACACAAAAGGATAGCAGCGCCGGCGGGGCCCCTTCAAGCCGGGGCGGCAGCAGGCCGTCCGGCGCCTTCGCCTTGAGGCACCCTCCGCGGTAGGGTACACTTTTCGGGCTGTTTTCAGGCAGGGGGCGGCCGTCGCGCCGTCCCCTTCATCGCGTCAGGGAGGTGGATCTGATGAAGCGCTTGTTGGTCCTGGGCGTGGCGTTCTTCGCCTTCGCAGGCATGATCGGATGTGGGGATGGGGGGAAGGATCCGGTGCTCGCGAAGGTGGGCCCCCGCAGCATCCGCGTCTCGGATGCCCAGCGGGCCTACACCCTCTTGCAGTCGGCCGATCGGCCCGATGTCTCCACCATGGAAGGCAAGAAGGCCCTCCTGCAGGACCTGATCAACAAGGACCTCATGGAGCTCGCCGCCTTCGAGAAGTACCCGGAGCTGACCGAGCAGCAGGGATGGCGCTTCAAGCGGTTCCGTGACAACGAGCTCACGACGCTCTTCCGGCGCCGGCTGGTGCGGGACCAGATCCGCATCACGGAGGAGATGAAGGACACGATCTACGCCAACCTATCCCGCGAGCGCCACCTCCTCGCCATGCTCATTCCGGACTCCGCCCAGGCCGTGCATGTCGTGGAGCGCCTGAACAAAGGAGAGGAATTCGGCCCCCTGGCCAAGGACTTCTCCGCGCAGTGGGTGAGCGACACCGCGGCGGGAGACCTCGGTTGGGTGAAGGCGGGGGTCACCTTCCCCTACGCCTTCGATGTGGAGGTCTGGCAGGCGCCGGTGGGCGCCACCCTCGGGCCGTACTGGACCCCGCTCGGCACCTATGTCGCCCGCGTCCTGGAGGAGCGCCCCGCCGAGGTGCAGGGGACCCGCGAGGCGATGGACGGACGGATCGAGGACGGGATCCTGCAGCACCTCTACATGGCCCGGCAGCAGGCCGTGCTCGACTCGCTGCGGGCCGCCGCCGACCCCGTCTATGTGGACGCCGGCCGGAACCTCATCATGGCCAAGTACTACTGGGAGCCGCCGCCCGAGCAGGCGGACAACCCCTACGCCAAGCTGGACGCCAACCGCGTGAGCCCCACCCTGACCCCGGAGGAGGAGGCCACGGAGGTCGTGGTGTTCAAGACCGCCCCCGACTGGACCATGAAGGACTTCGTGACGCGCCTGGAGTGGTATCCCTCGGGCCTCTGGCCGACCGGCCAGAGTGAGGAGGAACTCGTCGATCTGCTCGACAACATGGTGCGCGACTACCTCGTGCTCAAGGCCGCCGACGATCTGGGCATCTCCAAGGACCCGGAACTGCTCAGGAAGCTCGACAGCCGCGAGCGGGAGATGAAGGTCACCTACTTCTACTACAACGACATCATGAAGGATGTCACCCCGTCGCAGGAGGACATCGAGGCCTGGTTCGCCGAGAACCGCGACAAGTACAAGTTCCCCCCCTCCTACAAGCTCAGCTACTTCGCGTCCAGGGACAAGCTGATGATGGAACAGCTCACCGCCGACTGGAAGGGCGGCATGTCCTTCGGCGATCTCCAGAAGAAATACGGCCGGCAGGACGATGCCCTGGAGGCCATGGGAGAGACGCCCTGGGTGTACCAGGGGCGCGACCCCGTGGTGGACGAGATGGTCGCGCCGCTCCAGGAAGGGGAAGTGAGCGCCCCCATGACCCGCATGGACATGACCATGGTGGTCCGGCTCGTGGCGCGCCAGGGCGAGCGCATCCCGACCTACGCCGAGATCAAGGAGCGCGTGGACCAGGACGCCAAGACCGCGATCGGGGACAAGGCGCTCAACGACTTCCTGAGGAGCCAGGAGAAGAAGTTCCGCGTCCAGGTGAACGAGAAGTCCCTGGAGAAGCTGGTCGTCCAGCCCGAGGCAGCGGCCGAGGGCGAAGCAGCCTCCGAGTAGGCTACTCGCCCAGAGCGCGCTTGAGGATGCCCTGCCAGAAGGGCGCGAGCAGCGCCTTGAGCAGGGCGTCCAGAACGACCAGGCCGAAGCCGGCGAGGAACACGCTCGCGGGGAAGGCGATTCCCCGCGAGCGCCCGCGCAGCCTGCGGTAGAGCGAGAGCCCGAACCCCGCCAGCGCCGCTCCCGTCACCACATAACCCACCACTCGGATGGCGGCCCAGATGGGCCAGCCGAGGAGGGTGGCTGTGACCGGATCTGCGCTCGCGCGGGCCAGCTCCACGACATAGTAGTTCATGTAGTTGAGGAGCCAGGTTCCCAGCACCAGGGCGGCCGCCCCCGCCGTCGCCACCGACAGCAGGCAGAAGGCCACATAGTGGCGCAGGTGGATGGGCAGATAGAGCCGGGGGGATCCCTCCGGTCCCTCGCCGGTCCGGACCCAGTGAAGCATCTCCGCGGTGTACCCCGGTCCCTGGTGCACGACCTGCGCCGCGCGCTCGGGGGCCCAGGCCACCGCGAGCCCCACCGCGACGCTCTGGAAGAGCGCCCAGAGGAGCACCCACCCCACCGCCGCGCGGTAGCGGCCCCGCGTCACGCGCGCCAGGAAGAGGGGATAGGGGACTAGCGCTCCCAGCAGGGGAAAGAGCCATGCCCAGCCCAGAGCGAAACCCAGCGCCGTGGTGGCGGCGGAGCCGGCGGCGAGGATGCCCGCGTTGCGCCAGGCATGTCCCCTCCCGCGTCCCGGTCTGGATGATCTGTTGCGCGAGCGCATGGGTCTCTCCCGGCGGCTAGAGCAGGTAGGACACCGCGAAGCCGATCTGCGCGGCCATCATCATGAGATACATCTGCGTCCAGGAAGGATGGTTCTCCGTGGCTGCCAGGGCATCCGGGTCGCGCAGGATGAGGTAGACGACATAGCCCCCCCAGGCGGCCAGGCCCAGCCCGAGGAGGCGCAGGGCGAGCGGGTTGCCGGTGAGGATGCCGGCCATGGACCCGATGGGGATGAGCAGGAAAGGGAGCACGAAGAAGGGCGCGATCATCCAGGCCGCCTTGCGCACCCCGTAGATGATGGGCAGCGTGCGGCAGTTGCCGGCGCGGTCCCCCTTGATGTCCGCGAAGTCCTTGGTGGAGCTGGCCCCCAGGAGGAAGAGTCCGAAGATGAGCCCGATGAACCAGGGCTCTACCGCGATCACGGTGCGCACGCAGGACCATCCCGCCACCTTGAGCAGCGTGCCCCTGGGGATCGCGATGGTCACATTGGCCCAGATCCCCCGCGCCTTGGTCCGGATCGGCGGCATGGAGTAGATCGTGGTCAGAATGGCCGCCGCCGTGGCGAGCAAGAGGCACTGGAATCCCACCAGCCAGGCCAGGATCAGCGCGAAAGCGCCCAGGATGGCCGTCACCCACCAGGCCTCCGCCATGGAGATGCGCCCGCTGGGGATCGGCCGCTTCGGCTTGTTCACCCGGTCCACATCCAGGTCGGTGATCTGGTTGAGGGTGTTGGAGGCCGCGTTGAGCATGGCCGCCATGAGCGTGCCCAGGAAGAGGTCCAGGAAGACCGTCCGCGTCAGTGGCCAGGGGGGCTGCGCGCCCAGGGCGGCCACGCCGCCCGAGAGCATGCCCAGCGCGGGGGCGAGCAGGGTGAAGGGCCGGGCGAACTCCCAGTAGAGGCCCAGGCGCTGTCGCAGGGAGAAAGGCGATGGGGTGTCGTGCATTGGCGGTGCTCGTCTCTCGATGAAACCGGTAGACGCTAACAAGCTCGGGGGAGGGGGTCAAGGAAGCGGCCCTCGGCGGGGCCCCGCCGAGGGAACCCCGGGCCGGGGAGGGGGTGTACACTCCCGTGTCTCGGTCTCCGGAGCCGTTCCGGAAGGCCTCGCGGCCCTTCGGGGCGCTCCCGGCCCGGCGCTTGCCCGTCCGGCCGGATCCCGCTCATTCCAGAAGGGGACTTCCCCGAATGCGTCTGGCGACACCACTCGGCCTCGGGCTGGCCCTCCTCCTCGCCCTTCCCTCCACCCTTGCCGCCGCGCCGCCCCTCGCGCAGATCCTGCGGCAGGGGCCCGACGGGTTCACCTTGCGCATCGAGATCCCCGCCCCCGAGCAGGAGGTGGTGGAGCTTGCCGAGGGCGGGTCCTATCTGCGGATCACCCTCCCTGGCTTCGGGCCGGGGGGGAGCGAAGCGGCGGGCCTCCCGGATCTGCCCGGCCGCGGGTTTCCCTTCGGCCTTCCCGAGAACGCCACCGCGCGCATCCAGGCCCGGGTGATCGAGTCCGAGACCTTCACCGGGATTGCGCCCCTGCCGGTGCCGCAGCGCCGGTACATGCCCGGCGATCCCTTCCCGCAGCAGGTGGACAGCTACGCCCCGGACCCCGCGGTCTACGGGTCCTCGGCCTGGGCCCCCGCCGAGATCGTCGCCCTGGGCCCGACCGGCGGCTGGCGGCACCAGCGGGTGCAGTCGGTGTTGCTGCGCCCGGTGCAGGTCTCGCCCGCCGCCGGGCTCTACCGGGTCGCACGGGTGATCGAAGTGGATGTGGAGTTCACGGGCGATCCGCAGGCGCCCAAGGGGATCGCCCTCACTCCCGCGGGACCCGACGCGCCGGGCTGGGACGAGCTCCTGGACGGCGTGCTCCTGAACGCCGCCTCGGCGAAGGGCTTCCGCATGCGTCCCGCGCAGGCCCCCGCATCCGCCGCGATCCCCCCCGGCCAGCCCTTTGTGCGGGTGCGCTTCGGAGCCAGCGGCCTGGCGCGGGTTTCCCACGCCCAGCTGGCGGCGGCCGGGTTCCCCGCCGAGGTGCCCCTCGCCCAGGTCCGGGTGGAGGAGCGCGGCTTCGACAAGACCCTGACCGACCCCTTCACGGTGGTGAACCTGCCGCGGCTCCTGGAGGACGCCAACGCCAACGGGCTCTTCGACGCCGGGGACTTCGTGATCTTCTACGGGTTCAACTACCGCGACCGCTACGACTCCGACCTCTTCTACGACGAGCGCTACTCGTACTTCCACAGCTACTGGCTGACCGCCTCCGAGGCGGGAGGGCGCGAGTTCCCGGAGGTGAACGGGTACCCCGCCGGCGACGGCTATGTCTCCGTCACCTCCTTTCCCCAGAGCGACCATTACGAGGACGACCTCTACTACATCAACAACCCGCCCGACAAAGGCTCCGGCTTCTTTCCCATCCGCTCTTCCTTCTATTGGCTCAACGACACGCAGACCAACGAGTATGTGCGGGTGAACGCCTTCGACATGGATCCCGCGGGCCGGTTCAGCGTCCGGGCATTCTGGCAGGGGCTCTTCACCACCTTCGCGCTGAACTACCACCTGGTCTCGCTCAGGATCAACAGCTGCCAGCTCCTCACCGACGGCGCATTCGACGCGCAGAACGAGTTCGAGTTCAAGAGCGGCTCCCTTCCCAGCGCGGGCTGCCTGATCTCGGGGAGCAACACGGTCTACATCACCGGCCGCACCACGGTCACCACCTCGCGCACGGGCGCTGCCTTCGATTGGTTCGACTTCACCTACGACCGGTTGCTCAAGGCCCGGGGAAACCAGCTCCTGTTCAACTCGGGCGACCGGACGGGCCTCCTGGAGTTCGCGGTCACCGGGTTCACCTCGCCTTCGGTGGTCGTGGTGGACCTCACCGATCCCGCCGCGCCGGTCCGCCTCGAGCCGCAGGTCGCCGCGGAGGGGAGCACCTATACCGCCCGGATCCGCAGCACCGTGGGCAGCGCCCGCAGGACCTACATGGCCTTCGTCCCGGCCTCGGTGACCGGCCTTCCGGCGACGGCGCGGGTCCTCCCGCCCGACCTGGGGACCGCGGCCATCGCGCCGGGGCTCCCGCGGGATCTCCTGGCCGCCGGCAACGGCAGCGACTACATCCTCATCACCCACTCCTCGTTCGAGGACGCCTGGGCCCCGCTGGTGGCCCACCGGGAGGCCCAGGGGCACCGGGTCTTCGTCTGCAACATGCTGGAGATCTACGACCAGTTCGCGGGGGGGGACAAGACCCCCTGGGCGGTGCAGCGCTTCCTGGCCCAGGCCTTCCGCACCTGGACCCCCGCTCCGAGCTATGTCCTCCTGGGGGGGGATGCGAGCGAGGACTACCGCTCCACGACTCCGGAGTCCGACCCCGACTTCGTCCCCACCATGATGCACTTCGCCTATGTGCCGGGACCGGAGGGGAAGGAGCTGGCCGGAACCGACAACTGGTTCGTGTCCGCCCTGCGCCCCACGGACAATGCCCTCGATGTGTTCCCCGAGATGCACATCGGGCGCCTCCCGGTGGGGAGCGTGGACGAGGTGAACAGCGTCGTCGACAAGATCCTCGCCTATGAGGACTGGAAGCCGGAAGACAGCTGGCGCAACCGGGCCGTCTTCCTGGCCGACGACCAGTATTCGACGAGCATCTATCCCGGGGCGAACTACTGCTACAAGATCGATGAGCTCAAGTTCCGGCGCACCGGCGAGGCGATGGCCGACTCCATCCTCGCCCTGGGCAGGCTGCCGGATTTCGAGAGCGTGGAGCTCTTCCTGGACGCCTATCTGGACACGGTGCCGGGACTCAACCGCAACCCCGGGGATCTCTCGGACTGCCCGCTGCTGGCGGGCCTCAACGCGGCGGTCAGCTACACCCGCGCCAATGTGACCCCGATCTTCCTGCAGGAGCTGAGCCGGGGCTCCCTGGTGTGGGAATACCACGGCCACGCCAACAAGAACCAGATCGCCACCGAGGCCCTCTTCCAGCATTACCCCAAGCTGACCACGCGGGACTTCGACAAGATCAACAATCTCGGCAAGCCCTTCATCTTCTTCGGCTACGCCTGCCACCTGAACGAATTCGAGCACGCCAAGGAGAAGATCGGAGGCGAGGGGATGGGTGAGGTCCTGCTCCTGGCCGGGAACCGGCGCGGTGCCATCGCCTCCATCGCCTCCACGGGGTACGAGTGGCTGCATGCCACCCCCTTCGCCCAGATCTACACCACCCGGGCGCTCTTCTGGAACCTCCCCCGGGATCCTGAGACCGGCCGGCCCCGGAGGATCCTCGGCGAGGCCATGACCCGCGCCTGGACGGCCAACGCCCTGGAGCACGACGGATGGGCGGACTTCCTCCAGATGTTCCGCACCTATGTGACCCTCGGCGATCCGGCCCTGCGGGTGGATGTCGCCGGTCCGGGTTTCCAGGTCCAGGTGAACGGCGAGACGGTCCCCGAGGGGACCCGGCTCCAGGCCACCTCCTTCGCGGACACCCTGCGCTTCGCGGCGGTGGTTTCCGACGATGTGGATGTCTCCACGATCCGGGTCCTGGACGGGGAGACCGAGCTTGCGGCGGAACGGGTGACCCTGGTGCCTCCCGGGAGCGGCGAGGATGGGCTCCAGAGCTACCAGGTGGCCTTGACCGTGGTTTTTCCGGACAAGAAGAGCCAGGACGACTACCAGGTTCACCCGCTTCACCTGGAGTTTGTGGAGAAGGTGTTCCGGCGGGTCTGCCGCCGGGTGGTCGTCT
>CAZWKH010000016.1:0-8611 GCA_964633885.1 uncultured bacterium
GATTGCGCTCGCCCCCTCCGCGGCCAGGAGCCCCCAGGATGCGGCGGGCGGCTGCACGCCAAGACCGAGGAACGACAGGAACGCCTCCTCCAGCATCACCGCCGGCACGGTCAGGGTCGCGTAGACGATGATCGGGCCGAGAAGGTTGGGGACCAGGTGCCTGAAGAGGATGCGCCCCGGTCCCGCGCCCAGGGCCCGGATCGCCTGCACGAACTCCTCGCCGCGCAGCTGCATCATCTGCCCGCGCACGATGCGGCTCATGGTCAGCCACTGCACCGCGCCCAGGGCCAGGAAGAGCAGCACCAGGTGCCGCCCGAAGTAGGCCACCAGCAGGATGACGAAGAACATGAAGGGCAGGCTGTAGAGCAGGTCCACGAAGCGCATCATCAGGCCGTCGGTGCGCCCGCCCCGGTACCCGGCCACCGCGCCCCAGGTCACCCCGATCACCAGGCTCACCAGGGTCGCCACCAGTCCGACCGCCAGGGACAGGCGGCCGCCGTAAAGGGTGCGGGTCAGGAGGTCGCGGCCGGCGAGGTCCGTGCCGAAGGGATGGCGCAGGCTGGGCGGCTCGAGCTGGCCGGCCAGGTCCTGCTGCTCGAAGGAGTAGGGCGTGAGCCAGGGCGCCAGCAGCGTGGCCGCCACGACCACCGCCAGCACCACGGCGCCGGACACGGCCATGCGGCTCTTGCGCAGCCTGCGAAGCGCGTCCTGCCGGAAGCCGCTCACCGCAGCTCCACCCGCGGGTCCACCACCGCGTAGAGCAGGTCCACGATCAGGTTCAGCAGGATGAGGAGCCCGCTGTAGAGCAGCACCGAGCCCATCGCAAGGGTGTAGTCGCGGTTCAGGGCCGAGTTCACGAAGAAGCTGCCCAGTCCCGGCACATTGAAGATGCGCTCCACCACCACCGACCCGACGAGGATGCTCGCGGCGGCCGGCCCCAGGAAGCTCAGCACGGGCAGGATCGCCACACGCAGGGCGTGCTTCACCACCACCTGGCGCTCCGGGAGGCCTTTCGCCCTTGCCGTGCGGATGTAGTCCTGGCGGATCACCTCCAGCATGCCGGCGCGGGAGAGCCGCGCGACATAGGCGGCGCGCAGCGCGCCGAGGGTGACGGCGGGAAGGACGAGCTGGGAGAGGCTCCCCCATCCTCCGGCGGGGAGCCACCCGAGCTGGAACGAGAAGAGCATGATGAGCATCGGGCCCAGGACGAAGTTGGGGATGCAGATGCCCAGCAGGGAGACGCCCATGAGGAGGCTGTCCCGCGCCTGGTTCTGGTAAAGCGCGCCCACCACTCCGGCGGGGATGCCCAGGGCCAGCGAGAGGACCAGGGCCACGGCGCCGAGGGTCAGGCTCACCGGCAGGGCCTGGGCCACGATCTCGTTCACGCTGCGGCCCGGGTACTTGAAGGACGGCCCGAGATCCCCGCGCAACAGCCCGCCCGCGTAGCGGAGGAACTGCATCGCGAGGGGTTCGTCGAGATGGTACTTCGCGCTGAGGCTGGCCTCGATCTGGGGCGGCAAGGCGCGCTCGCCGTCGAAGGGGCCGCCCGGCGCCGAGCGCATGAAGAGGAAGCTCAAGAGAAGGATCGCCGCCAGGAGCGGGACGGTGGCGAGCAGGCGCCGCAGAAGAAAGCCGAGCATCGGCGGCAGAGCCTAGTCGGCGCCCCGCGTCCCGGCAAGGGCGGGGTCGGCTGGCGCGCCCCCTGCGAGAGGCCGCGGAAGGTCCGTCTCACGCGGCCGGCCGCGATGGCCGCGCAGGGGCCGCACGGATCGAAGATCGATCCCGTTCAGCAGGTTCGGTCTGAGCCCGGCAAAGTCCCGCTCGTCGTACAGGTTCTGCACGGAGTAGAAGTAGAGCGGCAGGACCACCGCGTCCCGCACCACGAGCCGTTCCTCCGCCTCGTGGAGGAGCTGCATGCGCTCGGCGGGGTCCAGCATGCGCGCCGCCCGCGCGATGAGGGAGTCGTATCCGGCATCGGCATAGCCCGTGCGGTTGTTGCCGCCACCGCCGGTCCAGACATCGAGGAAGGTGTTGGGGTCCACATAGTCCCCGATCCAGCTCCCCCGCGAGATCCAGTAGTCGAGCCCTTCGGTCGTGGCCAGAAACACCTTCCATTCTTGGTTGACGAGCCCCACTTTCACACCCAGCGCCTCCTTCCACTGCTGCTGCAACACCTCCGCGATCTGCTTGTGCGCCTCCGAGGTGTTGAAGAGGAGCTCGACCTCGGGGAAACCCGCCCCCCCGGGATAGCCGGCCTCGGCCAGGAGCCGGCGCGCCTCGGCCACATCGCGGCCGGGAAGCCGTGCCTCGCTGTAGCCGGGCACCCCGGGCGGCACCAGGCTGTAGGCGGCCTCCTGTCCTCCCCGCAGCACGAAGCGCGTGATGTCCTCTCGATTCACGGCAAGGGAGAAGGCGCGGCGCACCCGACGGTCGTCGAAGGGCGGACGGGTGACATTGAAGCGGAAGATGTAGGTCGAGAAGGCGGGCGCAAGGTGGAAGTCGGCCCGCTCCATGAGCTGAGGCACGATGAAGAGAGGAACGGCTCCGGAATCGGTCCAGTCCAGCACACCGCTCATGTAGAGGTTGAAGGCGGTGTTGATGTTGTCCCCCACGATCGCGTCGGCGGTCTCGAGAGCGACCGCTCCCGCGTCCCAGTAGGAGGGGTTGCGGCGGAAGCGGAGACTGCCGTTCAGGAGCCAGCGCTCCAGACGGAAGGGCCCGTTCACGACCAGATGCTCCGGCCGGGTCCAGCGGTCCCCATGGGCCTCGACGGCCCAGCGGGGCACGGGCAGGAGCGTGTGATAGGAGCAGAGGTCCAGGAAGTAAGCGCAGGGAGAGTGGAGCGTGACCAGGAAGGTGGAGTCGTTCAGCGCCCGGAATCCCAGGCTCAGCGGGTCGAGCGCCTCTCCCCGGTTGTACTCGCGCGCGCCGGCCACCGGATAGAGGAGCGTCGCGTAGCGCGCCGCGGTCCCGGGGCGGAGCACCCGTTCCCAGGCGTAGGCGAAATCCGAGGCGGTCACCGCGCGCCCGTCGCTCCAGCGGGCCGGGCGCAGGTGGAAGGTATAGGCGAGCCCGTCGGCGCTCACCTCCCAGGCGCGGGCGATCCCGGGGACGATGCGCAGGTCGGCGTCGTGCCGCGTCAACCCCTCGAAGAGGTTCAGCGCCACCCGCCCGCCGGCCTGATCGGAGGCCAGGCCGGGGTCGATGGTCTCCGGCTCGGAACCCAGGAGCCAGACAAAGTCCGCGGGGGGCTCCCCCGCGCCGCATCCGATCGTGAGCGCAGCGACCAGCGTGACCGCTCCCGCGCACAGCCGTCCGACCGCCCTTCGCGGACGCGGAATCCTCGGAAGATCCACCATGCGGGTCAGAGTAGCATTTGACGCATGGGGCGAGAGGCCCGATATTGGAGGGGTTCCCGCCGGCCCGAGCCCGGCCGCGCCGACTCCGCCGGCGCCCGTACAGCCGTCCAGGATCCGACCCACCGAGGAGAGTTCCGATGTCCAACCGCCGCAATCGTTCGATCCGATCGATCCCGATCCTCGCCCTGGCCGTCTTCCTCGCCGCAGCCCGACCGGCCACCGCCGCCGAGATCGGCATCGGAGCCCATGTCGGCTGCACGAGGGCCTACGACGCCGACGAGGGAGCGGGGCTCTACGGCGCGCACCTCGACCTTCATCTCTCCCCCTGGTTCGCGCTGCAGGCGTCCGTCGACGCCTGGCTCGAGGAGAGCGTCGAGATCACCACCGATACCTCGGTGGGGGACCTCAAGGTGAAGAGCGTCCCGGCCACGGTGACCGCCCGGCTCTACCTCCCCATCTCGCCCGACTTCGCCCCCTTCGCGGGAGTGGGTGCGGGGGTCTACTATATCGACCGGAATTACCCGGATTCTCTGAACGATCTGCACATCCGGGACGACAGCAGCCAGGAGTTCGGCTGGCACGCCGCGGCCGGGCTGGAGGTCAAGCTGGCGCGACGGCTCTCCGCCTACGGCGAGGGCCGCGCGATCTTCGCCGACACCGGCGACAAGCTGGACGAGGAGGTCGTGAACGACCTCGAGGACTTCAACTACGACTCCGTGGCCTTCTCCGGGGGACTCACCTTCCACTTCTAGCCGCGCCGTCCGTCCGGGCGAAGGGGGCGAGCCATGAATCGCTGGGCAAAGAGAATCCTGGTGCTCGCCGCGGCGGCGGTGGTGTTGCTGGTCCTGCGCTGGACCGTCTTCCGCCCGGAGCCGGTGCCGGTCACCGTCTCCGCCGTGGGTCGCGGCCGCGTCGAGGACTCGGTGGTGAACTCCCGCGCGGGAACAATCGAGTCGCGGCTGCGCGCCCAGATGAGCCCGGGCATCCAGGGCCTGGTCACCGCCATCCCCGTGAAGAAAGGGGCGAGGGTGAAGCGGGGCGAGGTCATGCTCCGCCTCGACGACGGCGAGGTCCGCGCGCAGCGCAACCTGGCCGCGCGATCCCTCGACGCGGCCCGGGCGGCCGCGAACCAGGCCTGTCTGGCCGCCGAGCAGACCGCGAGGGACCTGGCCCGGGCCGAGGGCATGGCCGCGGGCAGCCTCATCTCGGAGCAGGCCCTCGAGGCCGCCCGGACCCAGGCCGAGACGGCCGCCGCCGCCTGCACCGCTGCACGGGAGCAGGCGAGGCAGGCCGAGGCCGCGGTGGCCGCCGCCCAGGCGACCCTCGACAAGACCGTGATGACCGCCCCCTTCGACGGCGTGGTCCTCGACATCACCACCGAGGTCGGCGAGTGGGTCACCCCGTCGCCCCCGGGGGTCCTCATCCCGCCGGTGATCGACATCATCGATCCCGACTCCCTCTATGTGAGCGCGCCGCTCGACGAGGCCGATGTCGCGCGGGTGCAGGTGGGGCTCCCGGTGCGCATCAGCATGGACGCTTTCCGCGGCCGATCCTTCCCGGGGACCCTCGCCTATGTGTCGTCCTTCGTGGAGACGCGCCAGGAACAGAACCGCACCCTCACCGTGGAGGCGGTGTTCCACGACCGGGAGCTTCCCGAGAATGTGCTCCCCGGCCTCTCGGCGGATGTGGAAGTGATCCTTGCCGCCCGCGACGATGTCCTGCGCATCCCCACCTACGCGCTCCTCGAAGGAAGCAAGGTGCTGGTGGTGCGCGACGGGACCCTCGAGTCGGTCGCGATCGAGACGGGGTTGCGCAACTGGGAGTTCACGGAGGTGATCTCGGGCCTCGACGAGGGCGACCGCGTCGTGGTCTCGCTGGACCGCCCCGAGGTCAAGGCGGGAGCGAAGGTCCGGGTCACCGGCGAGCCGGGGAAATGACGCCTCCTGCGGTGAACCCGATCGGCGGACCCGCGCCGGCCGCCGAGGGCCCCCGGCTCGTGATCTCGCTCCGCGGGATCTGCCGCACCTACGCCGTCGGGGGCCGTCCGGTGCGCGCGCTCCGCGACCTGGACCTGGACATCGCGGCCGGCGAGTATGTCTCCATCATGGGGCCGTCGGGTTCGGGCAAGTCCACCCTCCTCAACATCGTGGGCTGCCTGGACCGGCCCAGCGCGGGCTCCTACAGGCTGGACGGCGAGGAGACGGCCACCCTCTCGGAGACGGAGCTATCCCGGGTGCGACGGCACAAGATCGGCTTCGTGTTCCAGTTCTTCCACCTCGTGCCGCGCCTCACCGCGGCGGAGAATGTGGAGCTGCCGATGGTCTTCGCGGGGACGGACGCGCGGGAGCGCCGGACCCGCGTGGAGCACGCGCTGGACTCGGTGGGGCTCGCCGACCGCATGCACCACCGTCCGGACCAGCTCTCCGGCGGGGAACGCCAGCGCACCGCCATCGCACGGGCGATGGTCATGGAGCCGGCGATCCTCCTCGCCGACGAACCCACCGGGAACCTGGACAGTGCCTCCGGCGCGGAGATCGTGGAGCTCATCGAGGCCATGAACGCGCAGGGCCTCACCCTCCTCGTCGTCACCCACGATCCTGCGATCGGCGGGCGGGCGCGGCGGCGGATCCGTCTCGCCGACGGCGTGAAGGCGGCGGACGAGGGGACGGGCCATGCGCACCGGTGACCTCCTCCGCTTCTCCGCCGGCGGCCTGCGCGGGCACCGCCTGCGCACGGGGCTCTCGCTGCTCGGGGTGGCGATCGGCGTCGCGTCGGTCATCATGCTCACCAGCCTCGGCGAGGGCGCCCGCCTCTATGTGACCGGCGAGTTCGCCTCCATGGGCAGCAACCTGCTCATCCTGCTTCCCGGCAAGACCGAGACCTTCGGCGGCGCGCCCATGATCAGCACCGCGCCCAACGACCTCACCGTGGACGATGTGGAGGCGGTGGTGCGCCGGGTCCCGCAGATCCGCCGCGCGGTGCCGCTGGCCATCGGCGTGGCCCCCGCATCCTACGGCGAGAAGAGCCGCGATGTCACCGTGGCCGGCACCACTTCCGACATGCTCGCGATCCGCAATCTCCGGCTCTCCGTCGGCCGCTTCCTCCCGGAGGGCGTGCGCGACGCACCGGTGGCGGTGATCGGCTCCAAGGTGCAACGGGAGCTCTTCGGCAACGAGAGCCCGCTCGGCGAGATCATCCGCATCGGGGAGTGGCGGTTCCGCGTGATCGGTGTGCTCGCGCCCAAGGGCACTTCCGTGGGGATGAACCTCGACGAGGTGGTGGACATCCCGGTGGACACGGCGCTGCGCGTGTTCAACCGCACGAGCCTCTTCCGGGTGATGTGCGAGGTGAGCGCGAACGACCAGATGGACTCCGCCCGCGACGCCGTCCTGGCCGTCCTCAAGGAGCGCCACAACGGCCAGGAGGATGTCACCGCCCTCACCCAGGACGCGCTGCTCTCCACCTTCGAGCAGATCCTGCGCGTGCTGACCCTGGCCCTGGCCGGCATCGCCGCAATCTCGCTGAGCGTGGCGGGGATCGGCATCATGAATGTGATGCTGGTGTCGGTGGCGGAGCGCACCCGGGAGGTGGGGCTCCTGAAGGCGCTCGGCGTGACGCGCAACCAGATCGTGGGAGTGTTCCTTCTGGAGGCCACCCTCATCTCCACCGCGGGAGGGCTTCTTGGGCTCGCCGCCGGCTACGGCGGCGGCCGCCTCCTCATGCACTTCTATCCGTCGTTTCCGGTGCAACCCCCCGTCTGGGCGGTCCTCGCCGCGCTCGTCGTGTCGATCTCGGTGGGACTTCTCTTCGGCAGCCTCCCCGCCCGTCGCGCCGCGGCGCTGGATCCGGTGGAAGCGCTCATGCGGAGGCGCGCGTGACCTTCGAGGATGTCCTCGCCCACGCCTGGAGGGCGATCCGCGGGCACCGCCAGCGCTCCGCACTCACCATGCTGGGCATCACCATCGGCATCGCCTCGGTGATCCTCCTCACCTCGATCGGCGAGGGGACGCGGGTCTACATCCTGGACCAGTTCACCCAGTTCGGGACGAATTTGGTGTCGGTCAATCCCGGGCACACCGAGACCTCCGGATCGCCCCACGGGCTGGCCGGCACCGTCAACCCGCTCACCCTGACCGACGCAGAGGCCCTGGCCCGGCTGCGGGGGGTGGAGAGGGTGGTCCCCGTCACGATGGGCACGGCCGCCGTCGAGCACGGAGGCCGCACCCGTAATGTGTTCGTCTACGGGCTCACCTCGGATGCGACCGAGGCGTGGAAGATGGGCGTCCGCGTGGGCCGATTCCTGCCTCCAGGCGACCCCGCCTACGGCTCGCCGCTGGCGGTGCTCGGCCCCACCCTGAAGCGCGAGCTCTTCGGCGAGCGCAACGCGCTCGGCGAGCATGTCCGCATCGCCGGCCAGCGGTTTCTGGTAATCGGCCTCATGGAGTCGAAAGGGCAGTTCCTCGGCATCGACATCGACGACGCGGCCTACATTCCGGTGGCGCTGGCCATGCCGATGTTCAACCGCCAGGACCTGCAGGAGATCGATGTTCTGGTGAACAACGCCTCGGTGACGGACTCGGTGGTGGCGGCCATGCGCCGCACCCTCATGGACCGGCACAACGGGGATGAGGATTTCACCATCACCACCCAGAACGAGATGCTGGACACCCTGGGGCGGGTGATCGGGATCATCAGCCTCGCCGTGGGAGGGATCGGGGCGATCTCGCTTCTGGTCGGCGCCATCGGCATCCTGACCATGATGTGGATCTCGGTGAACGAGCGCACGGCGGAGATCGGGCTGGCGAAGGCGATCGGCGCGACGCCCCACCAGATCCTCTGGCTCTACATGAGCGAGGCGGCGATGCTCTCCACCGGGGGCGGGGTGCTGGGCCTCGCGCTGGGGATGGGGCTGGCCCAGCTCCTGCATCTCTTCGTGCCAGCGCTCCCGGTGCGCACGCCCCCCGAGTTCGTGGCTCTGGCGGTGGGGGTCAGCCTCGCGGTGGGACTCCTGAGCGGCATCCTCCCCGCGCGGCGCGCGGCGGCGCTGGACCCCATCGAGGCGCTGGCGGCGGAGTAGCGCGGGGCGGCGCGCTTGCGCCGCCGGCGCCCTAGCGCACCAGGTTCCACAGGAACCCCGCCTTCTCCATCCGCGCCTCGATGCGCGCCACCTGCCGTGCGTAGGCGCGGCTCCCGCTCCCGGGATGCCAGATCGAGGGCCGCGAGAGCCCGGCCGCGAGCTGCGCGGCCTCCCG
>CAZWKH010000016.1:8621-16473 GCA_964633885.1 uncultured bacterium
TCCCGCGCGCTCTTGCCGAAGTAATGCCGCGCCGCGGCCTCGGCGCCGTACACCCCCGGCCCGAACTCGGCCACATTGAGATAGAGCTCGAGGATGCGCCGCTTGCCCAGCCGCCGCTCCAGCTCCCGGGTGAGCAGCGCCTCCTTCGCCTTGCGCAACGGGTTGCGCGAGGGCGAGAGCCAGAGGTTCTTGGCGAGCTGCTGGGTGAGGGTGGAGGCCCCCCGAGGCGCCTCGCGCTCCTCCCAGGCCTCCTCGATCGCCTTGCGCAGCTCCGCCGCGTCGAAGCCGTCATGCGAGAAGAAGTTGATGTCCTCGGCCACGATCACCGCACGCTTCAGCGAGGTCGAGATCGCCCCGTAGGAGACCCAGCGCCACGCCGGATCCCGTCCGGAGCGCGCGCGATGGCGCTCCATGAAGCTCGTGGTCCGGGGGTTCTCCCGCGCCAGCTCCCCCACCCGCGGCCAGGTCGCCGCCTCGTAGGCGGTCAGGATTGCGGCCGCGGCGAACGGCAGCAGGAGCGCGAGGACGCAACCCGGCGGTAGACCGCGGCGCGGCGCGGGGAGGCTTGCCGGTTCCGCCTCCTCGTGCATCGCCGGTCTAGCTCCGCACCAGCGGATGGGTGAGGCAGTGGGGTCCGCCGCGCGCCCGGGACATCTCGTGGCTCGGGATCAGGATGCAGACCCGCGCGTCGTCGTCGAGGTCCACCTCGTTGCGCCCGAGCAGCAGATCCTCCGCGTCCAGGACACGGTAGCCGTGGCGCGCGAGCTCCTCGGCGGTGCCCACATTGCGGTCGTAAAGCGTGATCACGCCGGGAGCCAGCGCGAAGGCGTTGGCCCCGTCCGTCCACTGCTCGCGCTGCTGCTGGACGGGGTCCTTCCCGCCGCAGGGGATGGGCTTGAGGTCGATCCCGCGGATCTTGAGGGCGGAGAGCAGGTCCTCGCGCCGGGTGGTCTTGAGGTCGGGATCGTAGAGGTCGGTCTCGCACACCGAGGCGCTCTCGTGCCCTCCGGGCAGGATCACCGGCGGGAAGACCAGCGCCTCGTTGTGGTCCACCCTTGTGATCAGGGTGTCCAGGTGCATGTAGGCGCGGCGCCTGGGGATCTCCACCGCGATCATCCACCGCGGACCGTCCAGGCGATGGGCGAGGCTGCGGGCCAGGGCATGGGTGGCTGTGGCGTTGGTGCGCTCGGAATGCCCCACCACGATCACCTCGGGGGAAAGCAGGAGCAGGTCCCCCCCCTCCAGGCGGGGCCGATGCTGGTCGAGGTAGAGCGGGTGCTCGGGCAGGGGTTGGAGCGGGTCGTGGATGACCGGCGCCGCCGCGTAGTCGGGATGGAAGCGGAAGATCGCGCGGGAGAGGAGCGCCTCGCGGTGGCGCGCCGGAGCGGCCATGGCCGCGAACACTACGCCGTCGCCGAGGACGATCTGGGGATCGCGCTGGAAGCACCAGTTGGGAAGCGGAGGCACCGCGAAGAGATCGGCCACATCCACCCCGGTGCGGCTGGTCGGTTCGCGCACCCCCGTAACGAGGATCGCGGCCAGATCCTCCTCGGAGGCCTCCTCCACCCGCTCGCGCAGGGCGGGGGCCGTCTCGCGCAGGAGCACTTCCAGCACCCAGTCCCGCGCTTCCGGATCGGCCAGGGTCTCCACCAGAAGGTCCCGGGCCTCCACGATCTCGACCTCGAAGAGCTGCAGCACGCGGCGGAACATCGCGTGCTCCTCGCGGGCGCGGTCGCCGAAGAGGACATCGTCGAAGAGGAGCTCGTCCATCATGGCCGGCACCATGACATCGATCTCGCGGCCCGGCTCGTGGACGAGCACTTTGCGGAGCCGGCCGATCTCCGAGGTCACATGGAGCATGGCCGATCACGCCCCCTTCTTTCCCTTGTCCGCCACATCGTGGATCCAGGCGTAGGCCGCCACCGAGGCGGGCAGACCCAGGGTCCCCGCCGCCAGCGCGACCACCTGCTCCATCTCCTCGAGGGTCACACCCATGGCCAGAGCCTTGCGCACGCTCGAATGCGCGGCACCTTCCTGCTTCGCGCCGATCGCGATGGCGAGCTTCACGATCCGCTGGGTCTTCTCGTCGAGCGGGCCCGCCCTTCTGCCCGCCTCGTGGATGAGGTCCCAGGCCTCGTCCAGCTCCGGGAACCGCCGGGTGAACTCCCCGTGGATCGCGGGGGCCTTGGGCAGGGCAAGTTTCGAGGCCCTCCGGCGGCCCGCCACGGCCCGCCCGCTCAACGCCTTCCGCCGGCCCGCCGCGCCGGCCTTCCCGGCCGCCTTCTTCCTGGCACGCTTCATCGGTTCGCTCTCCCCTGGTTCCCGACCCGTAACCGCCGCCGCATCCGCACATTGGATCGGTTCGAGAGCCCCAGATTACTGCTCAACTCGACCCCCGTCGAGGCCGATAACCACAACGGGTCGACGCGCCCGGCGCGTGGAGGATGGCACCCATGGCCGACTACAAGAGCGGACAGACGCGGGCTGCCCTGCGCAAGGGCTGGTGCCTCTGGTTCTCCGCGTTTGCGCTGATCCTCGCCTTTGCCGCCACCGTCCATGTGCTCCACCTGCGGCTCATCGCCATCCTCAGCGGAAGCGGCGACTCGAGCCTCTGGGTCCGCAACGGCTACTACACCGGCATCGGGCTCGCGGGCCTCGTCCTTCTGTTCATCTTCTACACCGCGTTCAAGCAGGTCCAGCTCCACAGGATGACCTTCGAGCTGAACCGCGAGGAGGCGGAACTGGAGGATGTCTCGGCGCGGCTTTCGGAGATCTCCGCCCTCTTCCAGCTCGCCACCAAGCTGAACCTGCGCATCGCGGTGGACGACATCATCGGCATCATCGTGCGTCGCGTGGTGGCCACGCTGCGCGCCCAGCAGGCGTCGATCATGCTCTACAACCCGCAGAGCGAGATGCTCGAGACGCGGGCCTACTACGGAGTGGAGAGCGAGTTCGCCTCCCAGGGAAAGCGGCGCATCGGCGAAGGCATCGCCGGCTGGGTTGCCGAGCGCAAGGAGGCGGTGCTCCTCGACGAGGCCTCGCCGTTCGACATGAAGCGGTTCTACAAGCAGGACCGCAACATCTCCTCCGCGCTTTCGGTGCCGCTGAGGGTGGCCGACGAATGCGTCGGAGTGCTCAATGTGAACCGCATCAGCCATCCGGAGCCGTTCACGGAGCGCCAGAAGGAGATCCTGCGCATCTTCGCCGAGCACATCGGCACCGTCATCCAGCGGGCCCAGGTCATCACCGAGCTGAACGCGCGCACCCACGACCTGGAGCAGACGAACCAGAGGCTCGCCGACCTCAACCGCATGAAGGATGTGTTCCTCTCCACCGCGAGCCACGAGCTCAAGACGCCGCTCACCTCGGTCATCGCCTACACCGAGGTGCTCACCGATTACGCGGACACCCTGGACCGCGACCAGAGCCGCGACTTCCTGGGCCGGCTGCGCGGCGAGGCCGAACGGCTGATGAACCTCATCGAGGACATCCTGGATGTCACCCGGCTCGAGACGGGCAAGATCGAGCTGCGGCGCCAGCCGCTCCTCATGAACCAGGTCGCGCACACCGCCGTGGAGACCGCGCGGCCCATGGCGCAGAAGTACGAGATCGCGCTGGTGGAGGAGTTCAGCAACGAGGTGGACCTCGCCATGGTGGACGAAGTGAAGTTCCGCCAGGCGGTGGTGAACCTGATCGTCAACGCGATCAAGTTCAGCCCCCGCAACGGCACCGTCGTGGTGCGCACGAAACTCGACGGGGGCGAGGTGGTCATCGAGGTCGTGGACCGGGGCCCCGGCGTGGCGCCGGAGGACATCCCCCAGATCTTCCTGCTCTTCGGCCAGACCCTGAGCGGAAAGGTCAACAAGGCGCGCGGGCTCGGCATCGGCCTCCACCTGGTGAAGGCGCTGGTCGAGATGCATGGCGGCTCGGTGGGGGTGCAGAGCACTCTCGGCGAGGGCAGCACCTTCTGGATCCGCATCCCCGCGGAGGCCGCCGGGGCGCAGGGCGCCGCGCGGGCCGCTTAGCCCCCGAATCGCCCGACCGGGGGGGGCCGCGCCTATTCGGGCAGGGCCAGGAAGTAAGGCCGGATCTTCTCCGCCCGCAGCGCGGACATGTCGCCTCGGCGGGCCGCCTCCCAGAGCTCCCCGAACCGCACCCGCCGGTAGGAATGCCCGCAGGGCTCCAGCCGATATCCCGCCGCCGTGAACTCGGCGCTTCGCCCTCCGTCCACGATCGCCACGGCGTGAGGCGGCAGCGGCTGCGGCAGGGACCCGCCGAGGTCGCGCGGCAGCACCCGTCCGCCGCTCAGCACGCGGATCCGGCTCAGGTAGCGCGGCGGCACCCCTACCGCCACCACCTCACGCCCGCCCAGATCGCGGGAGTCGAGTCGTGCGGCGAGCGCAGGCGCGGGATCGCTGCCGAGGATCGGCCGCAGGGCGGCGTCGTAGCCCCAGAGGAGATACAGGGTGAGCGCCCCCAGGGCGGCGCATCGCGCCGCGTCGCCGCGGCGGAGGGACCAGAAGAGAAGCCCGAGCAGCGCCGCGATCCACCCCGCGGCGAAGAGAGCGAGCCGCGGATCGAGCCGGAAACCCGCCCAGAGGCAGAAGAGCCCCAGTAGAAGCCCCCCCGCGAGAGCGACCCGGGCGGCTGCGCGCAGCACCCGGCGCGCCGCCGGCTCCCGCGAGACCGTGACCAGCACCGCGCCGAGCCATGCGGCGAGCAACGGAAAGGCGGGGAGAAGATAGCGGGGCCTCGTCATGTTCCCGACCGAGAAGACGACGATGAGAAGCGCGCACCACCCCAGCGCGAAGAGGGACTCCGCGCGATGTCCGTTCCAGAACCGCCCGAGCGCGGCCCTGGCGGGCCAGGCGGCCAACAACGCGATCGCAGACCAGGGCAGGAGCCCGGCGAGGGGGCCGGCGAGGTAGCTCGCGACATGGCCCAACCGCTCCCCGTGGCTCATGACGAACCGCGAGCCCACCTGGTCGGTGAAGAAGCCCTGGAGGGCGGTGGGCCCATGGGCCCGCAGGGCCAGGAGGAACCAGAACCCCGCGACGGCCAGGCCGAGAAGCATGGCGGGCCAGTGCAGGAGCGAACGGAGCGCGAAGCCGCGCCGCCGGAGCAGGGTTGCAGCCGGAACCAGGTACGCGAGCAACGCCACCCCCAGGAGCCCCTTCGAGGCCACGGCGAGTCCCACGCCCCCATAGCCCAGAACGAAGTCGCGGGCCGCGCGGGAGCCGCCGAAGAGGATCCGCGCAAAGCCGAGGAAGGCCAGAGCGAACCCCAGGCAGAGCAGGATGTCGGGGTTGGCCCGCAGCGAGGCCGCGCGAAGCTCGTCGTTCGCGATCAGCATCACCGCGGCGGCGAAGGCGGCGCGGCGGTCGCGGAACAAGACGCGCGCCGTGAGGTATCCGATCCACGGGATCAGACACCCGGCGATGAGAAACAGGATGCGCGAGGCGAAGATCCCGATCCCGAAGAGCCGGAACCCGGCCACCACCGCCCAGTAGGTCAGGATGGGCTTGTTGAACCGCATGGACCCGTCGGCGAATGTGGGGGTGACATAGTCCCCCGTCTGCACCATGCGGATGGCGGCATCGGTGTAGTACTGCTCGTCGGGGTGGGCCCGCGTGCCGGTGGCCAGGATAGGCAGGTGCAGGACGAAGAACGCGGCCAGCATCGCCGGGATCCAGAGCCGGGGGGATAGGGACATGCGCATGAGGCGCATGAGAATATCTTCTTGCCGGGCGGTCCGTCACGCCGGGCGGGGCGGGCCCCGCCGAGGCCTCAACGAAACCCGCTCCCCGGCCGTTTTACGACCGGAGCCCATGCACATTCGATCGACAAGGGAGAACCCATGACGACCCGAGCCCTCTCGTTCGCGATCCCGCTCCTCCTGGCCTCCCTCGCGCTCCCCGCGACGCAGGCGGGAGCCCAGGCGCCGTCGATCCGGCCGGGCATGCCCCCCGAGGTCCTCTCCCTGCGCACCACGATCCTCTCCAAGGACGACTACTCCCGCCTGGCGGACCAGTGGCGGGCCTACACCAAGGAGCACCCCACGGAGGCGATCGGCTTCGTCCAGCTCTACCGGGCGATGCGCTACGGGAACCAGGGCTCCCAGGAGGAACGCGAGGGCATCCTGCGCAAGGCGCTGGAGGTGGGGCCCGACTGCCCGGAGGCCCTGGAGCAGATGGCCGGCTGGACCCACGCTTATACGCAGGACCGCGCCGAGGGCATGGGTCTCGCGCGGCGCGCCGTCGAGCTGGCGCCGGCCTGGGCGGAGCCCCACTTCATCCTCACCTCCTTTGCGGCGGCGGAGGGCAAGACCGCCGAGGTCCGCGCAAACCTCCGGGCGATCCTGGAGAAGGGCGGGATGGCCTCGCCGGTCCTCGACTTCGGCCACAACCTGCTCGTCAGCGCGGAACCCAACGCCATCGTCTTCACCAACGGCGACAACGACACCTACGCGCCCATGGCGCTCCAGGCCGTGCGCGGGTTCCGCCCCGATGTCGCGGTCGTCAACCTCTCGCTCCTCAACATCGACGCCTACGCGGTCAATGTGTGGAAGGCCGCTACCTGGACTCCGCCACCCTTCACGGAAGCCTCGATCCGGGAGCACCTGACCGCCTGGCAGGAGGGCAAGGTCGGCAAGGGGCGTCCCTTCTCCCATGTGCTCCTGCAGGATCTCGTCGAACGGGTACGCTCCGGGCAGTGGACCGGGCCGGTGTACATGGCGGTGACGGTGGCCCCCAACTTCCTCGATCTCGCCAAGGGCCACTCGCGGATCGAAGGCCTGCTGTGGCGCGTCATGCCGGACAGCTGGGAGCCGCCGCAGGGAAGCGACAGGGAGAAGCCCATCGAGGGCCCGCGCACCCTGGATCTCTTCCGGAACGCCTTCCGCCTGGACAGCGCCACCGACCTCGCCTATCCCTGGGGGCCCAAGTCCTCGGTGGGCATGCTCATGACGAACTATCCCGCGCTTCTGCAGGCCGCCGCCGCGGACGCCGCGGGGCGCGGAGACCTGGCGGAAGCGGGTTACGCGCTGGGCATGGCCCTGGAGATCCTGGATTTCCACGGCGAGAAGGACAAGGCCAAGGCGATGGCCAAGTACTGGAAGGAGATCGATCCCGGCGCGAAGGTGCCGGATCGCTGGAAGTAGGTGCGAGAGCTCGCCGACGACACCCTGGTCGCGCGAACCCGCGAGGGCGACCCGCGGGCCCTGGCGGAGCTCTATCGCCGCCACGCCCCGGCGCTGCTCGGCTACCTCAGGCGTCTCACCGAGGACCCCGCCGAGGCCGAGGACATGCTCCAGGAGACCTTCCTGCGCATCTTCCAGGGGCGCGGGAGCTACGAGGCCAGGGGGCGGTTCCGCTCCTGGCTCTTCACCATCGGTACGCGGATCGCCTTCGACCGCCGGCGCGAAGAGAAGCGCCGCCGCGAGCTGATCGCGCAGGCCATGGACGCTCCCCTGCCTTCCCGCGGTGAGGATCCCGAGGCGGCGGTGGCCCATCGCGATCTTCTGGCCATGGTCGAGTCGGCGCTGGCCGATCTGCCCCCCGCCTACGCGCAGGCCTTCTTCCTGCGCGTGCACGAGGACCGGTCTTATCGCGACATGGCGGCGATCTGCGGCGACCCCGAGGGGACGCTCCGATCCCGCGTCCATCACGCCGTGAAGCAGGTGCAACGGATGCTCCGGGAGCGCGACATGGCGCCCGAGTCAGCGAAGTGAGCAGGAAGGAGATGCGACCGTGAACGCCCGCCACCTTGACGACGAATCGCTCATCGCTTACGCGCTGGAGGAACTGGATCCTTCGCGCCGGGCGGAGCTCGAGGCCCATCTGGCGGAATGTCC
>CAZWKH010000017.1:0-15954 GCA_964633885.1 uncultured bacterium
TCACGCCGGCCGTGTAGATGTTGCGGTACTGGGAGACGGTGAACCAGCCGCGCACCTCCCCCTCCAGGCGGAGCCGGCCCCGGGAGGAAGCGTCCAGGAACTCGGCCACGGATCCGCCCGGCCGCACGCCGCGGCTGAAGAGAAGCTCATCGAAGTACTCGCGCGAATGGAGGACCCGGTCGGCGGCGAGATCCGGAAAATCGACGAGGATGGCAACGAGGCGCAAGACGGTGGTCCCGGCGTCCTTGCGGATGTCGGCCTGGGGCGCGAGGTGGTCGGCGGGCCGGCCGAGACCGTGCTCTTCCCAGAGCCCGACTTCCACCGCGGAAAGACCGGCGGCATCGGCGGGACCGCAACCGACCCGCACGGCGGCCTGGGCCTCGCCGGGGAGCTGCGCTGCGATGGCGCATGCCGCCACGAGCGAGGTCAGAATGGGGATCTGGCCTCGCCGGCGCGTGGACGGGGGCGGCGCGCCGGGGGTCGGAGGAAGCCTCATCGCGTGTCGGTATCCCTGCGGGCAGCGGGTTTACAGCGTCCTGAAATCCAACCCCGTACATCCAGTCTAGGTGGACCTCGGAAGCTAGTCAACCGGAACCTTTCCGCCATGCCGGCCAGGACGGCCCCCAGCGCCCATCCTGCCGCCACATCGCTCGGGTAATGCACGCCAAGGTAGATCCGGCTGTACCCCACCAGGAACGCGAGGAGGCCGGCGGGGATTCTGGCCCGCCGGTAGCGCAAGCCCATGAGCACCGCGACCGCCCCGACATTGGCCGCATGGGAGGAGGGGAAGGAGCCCCGCCTGGAGCACCTCACCCCATGGGTGCGCACCCCTTCGATTCCTGCTTCCGAGCGGCAGGGTCGGGGGCGCGCGACCATCGGCTTCAGAAGATGGCTCGACAGCTGATCGCTGGCCGGGACGACCAGAAGCAGAAGGAGGAGCGTGACGCGGCCGCGCCTGCCGTCGCGCAGGAGCATCCAGAGGACCAGCGGGAGCAGGAGCGGTATCCAGTACTTGAAGGTGCTCAGGACGCGCATCGCCGGGGCGAGGAATTCCCAACCCCAGGCGATGTTGATGAGCCGGAAGAGGGCCAGGTCCAGGCTCACGGCGCGCCGAGCTCCTCGAGTAGTGCGCGGATCTCCTCCGTGCGGCGCTCGATCGGCAGCGCCTTGAGGATTGCAGCCGCCTCACCGGGCCGGCCCAGGGCCACCATGGCCCGGGCCTCTCCCAGGCGCGCGGCGGCGTTCCAGGGCTGGAGGGTGACGATCTGGTGGAAGGCCTCGGCCGCCACCTGCAGGTGGCCCAGGTTCCCCAGGACTACCGCCGCATTGTAGAGCGCCTCGGGATCCCGTCCCGCCACGCGCAGAGCGAGGCGGGCCAGCGAATCGGCCTCCGCCCAGCGTCCCTCCTGGAGGGAGAGGGAAGCCAGATTTGCCAGGGCCTTGGGGTGGCGCGGCTCCGCATCGAGAGCCGACTCGAAGGCGGCCCGGGCGGATCCCGCATCCCCACCCTGGATCTGCGCCACCCCCAGGTTGTTCCACGCGTCCGCGAAGTCCCAATCCGCGCTGATGGCCATCTTGTAGTAGGCGAGCGCCTTCGCCTTGTCGCCGCGCGCGGCGTAGAACACTCCGAGCCGCAGGTTCGACTCGGACCGGCTATGTTCCCGCCGGTGGTGCGTGAGGTCCGCGTTGATGGCCCAGGCCGAGAGGCAGAGAACTGCGCCGTAGAGCGCCGCGCTCCCCCGCCGCCGTTTGCGCAGAGCCCCATATGCCCAGGCCAGTCCGCCTCCCGCCCAGATCGCGAAGAGCGGGACGAGCACCACACGGAACCGGTCGCACACGAAGAAGGAAACGATCACCGCAACGAGGGCGAGCGGAACCGCCGCCCAGGCGAAGGGCAGCCTCCTGTGCCACAGGCCCAGGACCAGTCCGGCCAGGGCCAGTGGACCGAGCACCCCGAAGCCCAGCAGGAGCGGCACGCGGAAGATGCGTGTGAGCTGCGAGAAGAAGTAGTAGTCCTGGTTGTTGGGGATCTCGTAAGCGTCCCAGAAGTAGAGGAGCTTGTTCAGCTGGAGCCGGAGGAATGCTCCGGGATTCTCCCGTCCCCAGGCCAGGGCGCGTCCCATCCAGAACGCGGACACCTCGGAGGGCTTGAGCGGCCGACCCATGGCCAGCTCCGCCTGGCGCTGCGCGTCCTCGACACCGCCCGTCCAGGTGCGGCGGAAATCGGGAGCGAGGGCGGACATGCCGTCCGCGGCCGCGTTGTTGCCCAGGAAGTAGTTCAACCCTCCCTGGGAAGCCACGGGGACCAGGTCCCTTCCCGCCGCGTAGTTGTGGATCAGGACGGGGCTCAGGGTGGCAAGGATCGCGGCGCCGTAGGTGATCGCGGGACGGAGCCCGCCGAGGCGCCGCCGCGCCAGGAGATAGACGGCGGCCACCGGCCAGACGGCGAGAACGGTCGGGCGGACCAGGGCAGCGAGCCCCAGCCACAGGCCCGCGACGCCCCAGGCCCGTCCTCCTCCCCCGCGGATGGCTCGATCGAGCGACCAGGCCGTGAGCAGGTTCAGGGGAACCTCCAGCACCACCAGGAGGAGTTCCCCTTCGAAGTAGACCAGCGGCCCATGCAGCGCGACCAGGAGGCCGGCCAGGAGCCCCGCGGGCCTGCCGAACCGCCGGCCGCCCAGGACCATGGTCAGGAGAACCGTGCCTGCTCCGATCGCGAACTGCACCAGCCGCACCGCGAGATAGTCGGTCCCGGTGAGCGCGTAGAGCAGGCCCAGGAAGTAGGGATAGAGAGGCGCCCTGAAGAACACGCCCCCACCGGCCCAGTCCCCCGCCGCGATCCGCTTGGCCCACTGGTCGTGGTAGAGGGCGTCCATCTGGGGATCGTTGAAGAAAGGGGTGTGGCGAAGATCCGCCAGGTAGGCCATGCGCACCGCCAGAGCGAGGGCGACGATCGCCCAGACCGCCGCGTCGCGACGCCAGGACCAATGGCCTGAGGGGTTGCTATGCTCGGCGTTCATGAGCTGGCACTGGGTTCAGGAACAGGGCGCGTTGGTGCTGCGTTTCACGCCCCTCCCCCGCGGGGTGAGGGAGTTCGGCGTGGTGGGACGGAGGCCGGCGCGGGACTGCGGTGATCCTCTCGCCGGACGCGGGGGAGTGTGGCTGGAGCAGGTCCACGGCGCCTCGGTGCGGCGTGCGACCGCGCCCGGCCTCCTGCAAGCATGCGACGGCGCGATGACGACGCAATCCGGTCTCCTCCTCACCTTGCGGGTGGCCGATTGCCTGCCGGTGCTCCTCGCGGCGCCGGGGGACGGCCTGGCGCTGGTGCACGCCGGCTGGCGCGGCCTCGACGCGGGCATCCTCGAGGCGGCGGCGGCCTGCTTCCGCGATCCCGCCGCCCTCACTGCCGTGATCGGCCCCGGCATCGGCCCCTGCTGCTTCGAAGTGGGCCCCGAGGTCGCGGAGCGCTTCCCGGAGGATCTGCGCTTGCCGCGCCGGTCCGGTCCGGCCCATGTGGACCTCTTCGCGGCGGCGCGGCGGCGGCTCCTGGCGAGCGGTGTGCGTCCGGGGGGCATCGGCGCCCCCGGCCCCTGCACACGATGCCACCAGCACCTCCTCCACTCCCACCGGGGAAGCGGTGGAGACGGCGGACGCAACATCGCCTTCGCGGCGGCATCCTGAGGGCCCGGGCCTGGCTCCCACGCGCCGGGTCTTCAGCATGACCCGTAGACCTTCAGGTACTGGGGGGCGATGGCTTCGACCCGGAAGCGATCGCGCACGCGCTGCAGTCCCGCGTCGCGGATCCTCGCCGCGAGGTCGGGGTTCGAAAGGATGCGCAGGGCGGCCTCCGTCATACCGGCGATGTCGTGGGGATCCCGAAGGAACCCCGACCTGCCCTCCTCGACCACCTCGTTGGTGCCGCCGATCCGGGTCGCCACCACCGGCACCCCCACCGCCATGGCTTCCAGCACCACCAGCCCGAAGCTCTCGTGGAGCGACGGGAGCAGCAGGAGGTCGGCCAGGGGCAGGATGTCCTCCACATACTCCTGGTTGCCCAGGAAGGTGACCCGGTCGGAGAGGCCCAGCGCAGCCACGCGTTCCTCCGTCGGGATCAACTCGGGACCTTCGCCCACGAAGAGCAGCCGGGCGGGCATGGCGCGCTGCACCGCGTCGAAGATCTCCACCACCGCCCTCACATTTTTCACCGGGCGGAAGTTGGAGATGTGCAGCAGCACCTTCTCCTGCGGCGCGGCGAACTGCGCCCGCCGCTCGGGCGCCGGCGCGGGGTGGAAGGTGTCGGTGTCCACGAAGTTGTGGATCACCTCGATCGGGCGCTCGGTGCGGAACACCCGGCGGGTCTCCTCCTTGAGCCAGGAGCTCACGGAGGTCACGCAGTCCGATTCCTCGATCGAGAACCGCGTGACGGCGTGGAAGGAAGGAGCCTGCCCGACCAGCGTGATGTCCGTGCCGTGCAGGGTGGTGACGGTCTTGACGCGGCGCTCGCCCAACATCTTCTTGGCCAGATACGCGCAGGCGGCGTGAGGCATCGCGTAATGGGCGTGCAGGACATCCAGATCGTAGGCCGCCGCCACCTCGGCCATCTTGGCTGCCAGGGACAGGGTGTAGGGCGGATAGACGAAGAGCGGGTAATGGTCCGGGCGCACCTCGTGAAAGTAGATGTTCTCCGAGAAGTGGCGCAACCGGATGGGCAGGCTCGAGGTGATGAAGTGCACCTCATGGCCCATGCGGGCGAGCGCCTTGCCCAGCTCGGTGGCGACGATCCCGCTTCCCCCTTCGCTCGGATAGCAGGAAATCCCGATCTTCATGGCCGCTCTCCCAGGATGTCCGCCGCCTCACGGGCGGCGGCGGGACCGATTTCGAAGAAGGGCTCGCCGAAGGTCGCGCCGATGAGGCCGCCGTAGTGGCGGTCGCGCCCCTCCAGGCGGAGGAGGAATCCCGGGTCTGAGATCGGGGTGACCAGCGGGTCCTCCGCCTCCCGGTGGAACTGGCTGCGGAAGGCCTCCAGAGCCCGGCGCTTTGCATCGTAGGCCGCCGTCACATCCACCACGAGGCCCGGGACGAACGGGCGCCGGCCCATCGCGAAGAGGGCGCGGCCCACGCGGTGCGCCTCGCATGCGGGGGACGGATAGTTGCGCAGCCCGGCCAGGAAGAGGGCGCGGCGCACCATCTCCCCCGCCTCCATGTGGTCGGGATGGTCGTCTTCCCAATGCATGGCGATCACGAGCCGCGGCCGGTGGCGGCGCAGCGCATCCACCAGACGGCGCATCTGCTCCGGATCCCGCGCGTCCAGCCCGCAGTCGGGAAGCTCCAGGCTCTCGCGCGCGGAGGCGCCCAGAGCCCGCGCCGCGGCCTCCGCCTCGCTGGCCCGCAGCTCGGGGGTTCCCCGGGTTCCGCGCTCGCCCCGGGTCAGGTCCAGCAGGACCACGGAGGATCCGGATCCGCTCAGCAGAGCGAGGGTCCCCCCGGCGGCAATCTCCATGTCGTCGGGATGGGGAGCGATGCCGAGGACATCACACATGAGGCGCCTCCAGAACGAAGTGGTGCAGGGCTCCCTCCTCCAGGCGATCCAGATGGGCACCGGCAGCGTCCAGCGCCGCCCTCGGCGCCGCCTCCCCGAACAGGAGCGCCAGGGTCGCCGCCGAGAGCCCGCGCTCCTGCGGTCCCCTCCTGGGCCTCAGAAACTCGGGGAGCCGACGCAGGAACGGACGCTCCTGGTAGAGCCGCTGTCTTGCCCTGCGGTCGAGCGCCTCATCCAGGCGCTGCGCCTGGGCGTCCATCTTCGCGCGGGCCGATTCGGTGAGCTGGTGGACATCCTTGAGGAAGACGCCGGAGGACACCGCGACCTCCGTGAGCCGCGCCGCAATCTCCTCGCGCAAGAGCCGGAGGCTGTGCGCAGCCGCGGCGGGCACCAGGGCCTGGGATTCCGCGGCGAGCCATCCCTCCGGATCCAGGCAAATGCCCGCGATGCGCTCGAGAGGCGCCATCGCCTCCGGCACGATCGTCGCCCTCAGGCGGGGGATCCTCATCGGGGCGCGCACCGAGAGCCCGGCGTAGACCGGAGCGAGTTGTTCGAGATAGGCCGCCTCCGCGTCCCCCACGACATGGGCCGAGGAGCCGAACATCCAATCCTGCAGCGCGGCCCGCAGGAGCACCGATGGAGCCAGCCGCGCGGGCTCCCCCGCTTTCAGAAGGGCACGGACATCCCCCTCCCAGCTCGCGGGCTCCACCGGCCGGCGGCGATCCCCATCCAGAATGAAGAGGCCATGGTCCGCGGCGTCGTCGGTGATGGGGGCGGGCCGGCCCGCAGCACGCAGCCTCTCCCCCTCTGCTCGCGCGCCATGAGCGAGGGCGCCGTGGGCCTCGAGGTAGCCTTGCCAGAGGGGCTCACCCAGCTCGCGCAGTTCCGGCCACCGGGCGTCGAGAGGCAGGAGACCCCGCCCGCCGAACCAGGCAAGCAGGGTGCGCGCGAAGCCCTCGCCCAGGGCCTCGTGGGTCTCGCCCTGCGGAGAGCCAAGGAGCGCGCTTCGCAACGGCCAGGCCGCAAAGGCCTGACGCGCCTCCGGCGGTGCGCTCAGCGCCGCGCCGCCCACCCAACGGCGCGCCTCCAGGGGCGATTCCCAGCGCAGGCGCAGGATGGAGAGATCCGGCGCCGGGATCGCGCCCCAGGCCACCTCGTCCCAATCGGTGTCGTCCGCGTTCATCCAGAAGACGGCCAGACAGGGTGCCCCGCTGCGCGCTGCATGGCGCTCGGCCAGGGTCACCGCCGTGGCCGCCTTGTAGATGCTGTAGAGAGGACCTCCCCAGATGCCGGGCTGCTGCCCGGTCACGATGACCGTGGCGCGCGGATCCGCCAGTGCATCCAGGGCGGACTGCGCCGCCTCGGGGGCGCTCCATGCCTCGAGCGCCTCGCGCCACCGGTTCAGAAAGGCCGGCGAGAGATGGCGGGGGCCCGCAGGAGGGAGATCACCGGCCCTCCAGCCGGGACCGGGCAGGGGCCAGGAGAGGAGCGGCGCCTTCAAGCGTCATCCACCTTCCCGGCCACCACGATGAGGCGCGGCGAGGCGGCGCTCCAGGGGCCGCCTGCGTAGTCGCCGAGAAGGGCCTGCTCGCGCCACCCCGCTTCACGCAGCATCTCCAGCAGGCGCGGCGCGTCGTAGAGCGCCACCGACTCCGCGTAGCGCTCCACCAACCCGCCTCCGGCCTCGGTGATCGCGACCTCCTTGACCACCCGCTCCTCTCCTCCCTCCAGCTCGATGTGTCGCAGTTCGGTGACCCGGAAGCCCTCCCCCACCACACGCTCCGTGCGAGGCTCGAGGGCGGTCCGTAGCTGCGGCGCGTTGAGGTAGTCGAGCAAGAGCGCGCCGCCGGGGCGCGCGACACGGGCCATCTCCGCCAGGAGGTGGAGATGGACCTCTGCGCTTTCGAAATAGCCGAAGCTCGTGAACATGCTCAACACCGCGGAAAAAGTCCCGCCGCGGAAGGGAAGGCGGCGCATGTCGCCATGGGTCAGGCGGCCGCGGAGGAGGCCATCTGCCGCGGCCGCCGCGAGAAGTGTGCGCGATCGATCCAGCCCGAAGACGCCCAGACCGCGGACCCCCAGGCCGCGCAGGTGGCGGCCCGAGCCGCATCCCAGGTCGAGCACCGGTCCGGCCGCGGGCAGGAACGGGGCCAGCGCCTCCAGGGCGCGATCCGCCTCGCCGCGGTCCCGGTGGGGATAGAGCTTCAGGTACCAGGGCCCGAAGGCGCGGTCGTACCAGGGGAGCATGGCGCAGACGCTAGCACGCGCCCCGGCGAGCCTCAACGCGGGTTCGCCGGAACAAGAAGACGCCCCGGACCCTCCGTGGATCCGGGGCGTGCGCCGGGGCGAGGCCCCATCAAGCGCCGAGGATCTCATCCACCTTCTTCTGGAGCTTCTCGCGGGGAACCGCGCCCACCACATGGTCTACCACCTGGCCGTTCTTGAAGAACAGGAGGGTCGGGATGGAGCGGATGTTGAACTGGGAGGCCACCGCCGGGTTGTCGTCCGTGTTGAGCTTGCCGACCCGCAACCGGCCGTTGTAGGTCTCGGCGAGTTCCTCTACCACGGGAGCCACCAGGCGGCAGGGCCCGCACCACGGCGCCCAGAAGTCCACCAGGATGGGCACTTCGGAGTGCTCCACCGTTGCGGCGAAGTTGGCGTCCGTGAGCTCGAGCGTGTTCTTTCCCATTCCGGATCGATCTCCTTCCTGAAGCGTTGTGAGCCGATGACACGACAGGGGCCGCCGCGCGGCGCCGTCAAAAGGACTTGCCGTCATCCTCTCCCGAGGACGGCGATTCTGAATCCTGCGTGAGGATGAGGAAAGCGAGCACTCCGATCACGATCGTTCCGGCGGCGATGAAGAGGCTCCCGTCGAACCCCTTGCTCCCCTCCGCTTCCACCCGCTCCACATCCGCCAAGTCCAGCTTCACATCCTGGTAGCGGTTGGTGACGTTGATGCGAGCGGTCTCACCCTCCCCAAGGCTCTCGCTGGCCGTGATGCGCTCCGTCCCCAGGAGCCATCCGCCCTCCCGATGAAGAGAGATGAGGGTTCTGCTGGTTCCGTCACGCAGGAAAACGCGGTAGGACCGGGCGGGGGCGGGATCGTCCAGGTCCTTTTTGCTCAGGGTCCGCACGCCCCCGGCGCAGCCCGCCTGGGCCAGAAGCGCCAGGGCCACCAGCAGGGCCATGGGGCGATGGAACCAAGGTACCGGCATGGCTGTGCCCTCGCTCTCAAGCCCTACATCCGGGATCCGGATCGTAAGCCAGGATGGTACCAGATGAGGCCGCGCGGCGGACAGCGGGGGCCCTCATCGGGAGAGGGCACGAGGGGGGACCTTGCGCCGGAGCGACGGGCCGCGTTGAAACCAAGGAGAGAGAAACAGCAGGGAGCCGGGGCGGCAGTCGGGTCCCGGTCCGGACCGGTGTTAAGGAGGTCAAAAATCCGGTGTCGGACCGCTGCTGCCGTGCCCTTCCGCTCCACCCCGACCCCCCCAGATGCGTCGGCGTGGCCCGTTCAGCTTGTCAACAATGTAGGAGCGAAGCCCGCGGGTGTCAATGGCGTAGCAGGAAATTCACTACTTGAATGGAAACCACCCCCCGGAACCGCCGCCCTCAGCGCAGTCGCTCCGGGCCGCCCCCGCGCCCCAGGGGGATCCTGTACTCGATCGAGAGGCTCATCTCCACGGCGTCCACAGTGACCTGCTCATCCCGGTTTTCCTCGCTCTGGGTGTCGGTGTAGAACATGTCCCGCACGGCGAGCCGTGCCCCCCAGCGCGGGGCCAGATCCACCTTCGCGCCGCCACCCAGGTGGAAGGCCAGATCCGTCCCCTCGGCGACATTCTCCCCGCCGACCAGAAGGTCCCCGCTGCGCGACACCGCCCCCACCCCCAGGGCCAGGAAGGGATAGACGGGGCTGTCCATCAGGGTGCGGAAGTTGACCAGAAAGGAGAGCTCCACCGTGGTCAGACGCACGGGGACCCGCTCCCCCCCCGCCTCCGCGTCGTTGGTGCCGGTCAGGACCACGCCCTCGGCGGAGAAGGCCTCGATCGGGGTGTACCCCACCCGCCCACCGAAGAGGGGCGCCAGGCGATCGGGGATGGAGGCTCCCTCGATGGACTGCCGGTCCCAATGCGCAAAGCCCACCGTGGGGCTCAGGTAGAGATGGGGCGTCGCCAGGGCCGGGGTCTCCGCCCGGGTCCCCGCAGCCCCCACGAGCGCCATCACGAGGGTCGCGACCAGACTGCGCCGGATCATGCTCTCTCCCTTCAGGGCAGGCGGATCAGCTTGACCGATCGGCGGAACGGCCCCGCTTCCACCCACATCCAGTAGACTCCGGCCGGAACCCGGACGCCACGATCGTCCCGGCCGTCCCAGCGCACCGTCCCGCTGCCGCGGGCCGCCACCTCGCCGAAGGATCGGACAACGCGACCCCCTGTGTCCAGGACCCTGGCGCGCAGAGCGAGATCGGCCGCCCCCTCCACCCGAAAGGGCACATCCGTCCCGCTCCGGAAGGGATTCGCGGCGGGCATGCCGAGCGTCAGCCCGGGCGCCTGGGGACCCGCGCTCCAGCGGGTCTGTGCCCAGAGGATGGTCTCTCCGCCCCGCAGCTGCGCGCGGAGGCGGTAGCCCGTCCCCTCCTCGGCGAAGGAGGTCTCCTGCCAGCGATGGGGCCCGGCCCCCGGAAACCTGGCACGCTCCGTCCAATCCCCGCGGCTCCCGTCGCTCTGCAGGGTGAATGCGATCACCGGATCCTCGGCGGTTGCCCGCCAGGTCAGGACCGGGAGTCCCCCCTCGCCGGCTTCGATCAGGAAGCGCCGCTCGATCACAGGCACCAGGTCGGGATCGATGAGCCGCGCCACATCCAGTTTGCCGAAACCGGCGGCGCTGCTCCATCCGCTTCCCGTATGGGCGTCGGTGAGGAGGCTGGAGCGAAGCCGAAGGATTGCCGCCTCGGGGCTGAGCTGCGGAATGGTCTCGAGCACCAGGGCCAGAGCCCCCGTCAGGTGGGGCGCGGAGAGGCTCGTCCCCGCGAACACCGCGTGGCGGCCGTCGGGGTCGACGGTGTGTCCAAAGCCCATGGCCTGCAGCGAGGGATCCATCTGGCGCGAGTAGGCGGTGGCGACGACAAAGCCGGGGGCGCAGAGCTCGGGTTTGAGCCTGCCGTCCCGGGTGGGCCCTCTGCTCGAGAAGAAGGTGATCTGCCCGGGTTGGCTGACGGATTCCGGAGCGGTGGTGCACCGCTCCTGCCAGAGCGGGTCGATCCAGCAGCGCTTGCTGTTGAAGGAGCCGACGGTGATCGCGCCCCTGGCGGTGCCGGGGGAGGCGACCTCCTCGGAGGGGTCATAGCCGTGGCCGCGCCAGCGAACCTGCGCCGAAGCGGGATAACTCTGCGCGATCCACAGGTCCACCTCTCCCCCGCCCGGCGCGCCGGCGCGATCGGTGAAGACGACGCGCCAGAGTCCCTTCGCGGGCGGCGGCGCCGCCCCGCTCTGCGAAGGGTCGTAGTCGCTCAGGTCGATGAGCAGCTCGAGGTTGGTCCCCACGGTGTCGACATTCTGATAGACGAGCGCGAGGGTGCCCTCGCCGGTGAGGAGCCCCGGGTCCACTTCGTCCCCCAGGACATAGGGCCCGAAGCGCGCCCCCGAGGGGGCCACCACCGTCACCGCCAGGGAGTCGGGGCGGTTGCAGTACGCATCGATGCTGAGGATCTCCAGGTTCACCCCGGCCGGGGCCCACAGCGAGACGGTTGCGCTGTCGCTGCCCAGCGGGGGCACATCCAGCTCGGCGTGCAGGCTGTCGTCCGCGTCGTTGCCTGCGGCGGCCACCAGGAGCCTGCCCGGACCCACCAGCCCGTCCAGGGCCCGGTCGAGAAATCCCGTCCCGTCATGGGGCCCGAAATGCGTGCCCAGCGAGAGGTTCACCACCGCCGGCATGCCGAGCCGCTCCGAGCGCTCGAAGATGTAGCTCACCGCGTCCACCAGGTCCGCGTCCGAAGCGAAGCGCTTGAGGGCCACCACGATCAGCTCGGCCTCGGGCGCGATCCCCGCGTAGCGGTAGCGCCTCTCCTCCAGGTCCGAGTCGCGTCCGTTGCCCGCCGCCGCACTCGCCACCCGCGTTCCATGCCCGTCCTCGTCGCGGGCCCGCACCGTGGACTCGCCCGCCTCCATCTGCGCCGCAGTCCACTCCGTGCCGTAGCTCCCCACGAGGAGCCCCGGATCGGGCGGCGGTCCCAGGGCATCCCCCTGATCCCAGAGATAGAGGATACGGCTGGAGCCGTCGGGTCGCTTGAAGTCCTCATGGGTGAAGTCGATTCCCGTGTCGACGATCCCCACCACCACGCCCCTGCCCGTCCTTCCGGACCAGGCATCCCCGTCCCGCTCCCGCACCGAATCTGCGTTCACCGCGATGAGGGACGAATCGAGCAGCGTGCGTACGGGCGCCCCGAGGGAGATGCGCCGCAGACCGGGCAGCTGCGCGAGACGCCCCACCGCCCCCAGCGGGGCTTCCGCCGTCCAGATCGCGCCCACCCGCGTCCGCAGCTGTACTCCCAGGAGATCCAGCGCGGCGAGGTCGGGGTCCCCTTCGAGAAAGAGCGCCACGCGGGAACTCTCCGAGGCGGTGGACGCCTCTCCCGACGCCATGCCCGGCTGGACGGCCGCGCGCGGCTGCGCCTCGTGGCGTGAGGCGGCAAGCCGCAGGCGCGCGTCCAGCGCGGCGGTCCCGGACGGCGGGGGCGCTGATCCCATTGCCCCGGCGGCGAGCAGGGCTGCGGCCGCCGCGATTCCCGCCCTTCCCCACCAACCCAGCCAGGATGGACGATCCCGCATCACGAGGGCCCTCCGTAGCGTTTCTTCCAGGCCGCGAGAAGCGCAAGGGCTTCCATCGGCGTCATCGTCTCCGGTTCCAGATCGGCCAGCTCATCCAGCAGCTCATGGCCTACCGGCTCGAAGAGGGTGAGCTGCGGGGCCGGGGGGCGGGAGTCCCCCGCGCTGCGCGCAAAGCGGCCTTCCTCCAGCCTGGCCAGGACCTCCCTTGCCCGGGCCACCACCTCGGCGGGAAGGCCCGCCAGCTCCGCGACATGGATCCCGTAGCTCTTGTCCGCCGCCCCCTCGACGATCTTGCGCAGGAAGATCACCTTCCCGTTCCACTCCTTGACCTGGACATTCAGGTTGACCACCCGCGGGAGCTGGCCGCCGAGGGCGGTGAGCTCGTGGTAGTGGGTGGCGAACAGCGTGCGGGGCCGGCCCCCGGACCGCTCGTGCAGATGTTCGGTCACCGCCCAGGCAAGGCTGAGCCCGTCGTAGGTACTCGTCCCGCGGCCCACCTCGTCGAGGAGCACCAGGCTCCGCCCGGTGGCGGCGTTCAGGATGGTCGCCGTCTCCTCCATCTCCACCATGAAGGTGGACTGGCCCCGCGCAATGTTGTCGGAGGCGCCCACCCGGGTGAACACGCGATCCACGATCCCCACCTTTGCGCGGGCCGCCGGCACGAAGGAGCCCATCTGCGCGAGCAGGGTGAGAAGCCCCGCCTGGCGCAGGTAGGTGGACTTCCCGGCCATGTTCGGACCGGTGATGATGGCGATCTGCCGCGCGGCGCCGTCCAGCAGGAGGTCGTTGGGCACGAAATCCCCCGCCGGCAGGAGCCGCTCCACCACGGGGTGACGCGCCTCGCGCAGCTCGAGCAGGGGCTCCTCGACGATTTCCGGCCTGGTGTAACGGCCCTCCCGCGCCGCGCGCGCCAGGCCGAGCAGCACATCGGCCACCCCCACCGCCTCCGCCACCGCCTGGATGTCCAGCGCATGCTCCACCACTTCGGCGCGCAGCGCGGTGAAGAGCTCGATCTCCAGCGCGCGCAGCCGCTCCTCGGCACCCAGGATGCGCTCCTCCTCCTCCTTCAGCTCGGGCGTCACATAGCGCTCGGCGTTGACCAGGGTCTGCTTGCGGATGTAGTGGGCGGGCACCTTGGCCTGCTGCGCCGCCGTGACCTCCAGGTAGTAGCCGAACACGCGGTTGTAGCCCACACGCAGCGAGGCGATGCCGGTGGCCCGCCGCTCCTCCTCCTGCAGCTTCGCGATCCAGTCCTTGCCGCCCCGCGCGCGGTCGCGCAGCGCGTCCAGCTCGGCGTTCCAGCCCGGCCGGAACACGCCTCCCTCGCCCACCGCCAGCGGCGGCTCTTCGGCGAGGGCCTCTTCGATGCGGCGGCCGAGCGCGGAGAGATCCGGCGCGCCCTCGGCGAAGCCGCTCAGGAGCTTCGCACGGAACGGGCCGATGCACTCGCGCAGCCGCGGCGTGGCCAGCGCCCCTTCGCCCAGCGCGCGCAGGTCGCGGGGGGTGGCCTTGCCGCAGGCCGCCTTGCCCAGGAGCCGCTCCAGGTCGCGGAATTCGCGCAGGACCGCGCCGAGGCTCTCGGCCTCCTCGGCGCGATGCACGAGCTCCTCCACCGCGTCGAGGCGCTCCTCGATGCGAGCCCGCTGCGTGAGCGGCCGTTCGAGCCAGGCGCGCAGGCGGCGCGCCCCGAGGCTGGTGACCGTGCGATCGATCGCACCGAGCAACGTGAGGGCGCGCTCCTCCCCGCCGAGCAGGGACGCGGTCAGCTCCAGATTCCGGCGCGTGGTGGCGTCCAGCACCATGAAGTCGCGGGCGCCGAGGCGCTTCATGCGCGCGACATGGCGCAGCTCGGGCCCCCGCACCTCGCGCAGGTAGTCCAGGAGCGCGCCGCCGGCGCCGGTGGCCGGGCCAAGGTCCTCGGCGTCGAGGCCCTTGAGGCTCTGCACGCGGAAATGGGCCTGGAGCTCCCGCCGCCCGCGCTCCTCCTCGAACCACCAGCCGGGCCGGCGCAGGGGGGGCGCGGACTCGGCCGGCAGGGCGAAGAGATCCTCCCCCTCCGGCACCACCCACTCCGCGATGGAGAGGCGCGCCACCTCCTGCTCGAAACGCTCGATGGGGAGGTCCTCGAGGAGGAACTCGCCGGTGGTGATGTCGGCGGCGGCAAAGCCGACTAGGTCCCGGATGCGGTGGGCGGCGGCGACATAGTTGTTGGCCGTCTCGGGGACCAGGGCGTCGCTGAGCGCGGTGCCGGGGGTGATCACCTCGACGATGCCGCGATCCACGATGCCCCGGGCCTTGGCCGGGTCGCCGAGCTGCTCGCAGACCGCCACACGGTGGCCCTTGCGCACCAGCTTCGCGATATAGCCCTCGGCGGCGTGGTGCGGCACCCCCGCCATGGGCACGGAACCCTCGCGCCCCTTGTCGCGCGTCGTGAGGGTGAGCCCCAGCTCGCGGGCCGCCAGTTCCGCGTCGGCGAAAAACATCTCGTAGAAGTCGCCCATCCGGAAGAAGAGGATGGCGTCCCTGTGCCGCTCCTTGAAGGAGAGGTACTGGCGCATCACCGGGGTCTGGGCCGGGCTCGGTGCGCGGGCCATGTCAGTCCCCGGATGCCGGCACGACCCTGGCCGGGGTGTCGAGGGCCGCGCCCAGGGAATCCCCGAAGACAGCGGCATCATCCCGATGCGCAAAGCTCCCGGCGAGCACGCGGTAGAGCCCGTCCTCGCCCTTGGCGATGCGTACCCTGCGGGCGGTACGCTCCCGCGCCGCGGAGGCAAGGGCCACCGCGTTCTCCTCGGAGGTGAAGGCGCCGATCTGCACGGCCACGGGCGTCTCGGCGGTCCCTGCGGCCGCCTCCTGCGGCAAGGGCTCGCCCGGCGTTTCCGGCACGGCCGTGAGAAGGCGCTGGAGGTTCCTCGCCGCCGGCCCGTCATAGGCGGCGGGGGTGGCGGCCAGCAGCAGGCGCAGGGTCTCCTTCGCCTCGTCGTCGCGGCGCAGCGCGTGCAGACACTCCGCCTCATGGAGGCCTGCGCTCGCGGCCCAGCCCGGCCCGCTCGAAGGATCCTCCGCGACCCGCCGGTACCACGCGATGGCCTCCTGGCGGTCCCCGGCCAGGCGGTAGGAATCGCCCAGCGCGAGCAGGGCCCGCTGGCGGGTGGAGGCGTTCCCCGAGGTCGCGGCCCGTCCCAGCGCTTCCCGCGCGAGAGAGGCGTCTCCGAGAATCATCGCGCAGATGCCTTCCCAGAGACTTCCCTCCTCCAAGAAACCCTTCTCGCGCCCCCGTCGGAATTCCTCCAGGGCGCGATCCGTCTCCCCGCGGGCGAAGTAGACATGGCCGAGTGCCAGGCGCAGGCGGCCCTCGCGTGTGTCTCCACCACCTTCTTCGAGAAGCGCGCGCAGGCGGCCGAGGTAGAGATCGCCGTCGTCCTCCAGGTCCGCGCGCAGGATTGCCGCCTCGTCGCGCGCGCGGCCGGCGAGATCCTCTCGAGCCAGCATGGCGTCCAGAGCTTCCCGCGCCGCGGCGAACTCGCCGCGGTCCACCATGGACCGCACCTCGCCGAGGGTGGCCGCGGCGGCGGGCGTCGCCAGGAA
>CAZWKH010000018.1:0-15593 GCA_964633885.1 uncultured bacterium
ACGGTTCCCTCCGATATGCGGCCAGGGTTCCCTTGGCTCCACCGGCGACGATCCGGTCGGCCAGGACCAGCGGCGCGGTCAGGAGAAACTCCGCGTGATGACAGGTCGCCACCGCCCCTCCCCCTGCGTCGAACGAGCGCAGCTCCCCGCGGGGTCCCGCCTGCACCACGCCCTCCCCTGCCGGGGCCGGCGGTGCCAGAAGCGGCGGCGCCAGCCGCAGCGACGCGGCGATCTCGAGATCCGGCAGGGCGAGACGCAGCAACCTTCCGTCGCGCAAGGCAATCCACAGCGCCCCGCCATGCACCAGGGGGGGTCCGGCCGGCACCCCGCCAAGGTCCCGCCGGGCGAGGGGCTCGCCGCTCAGAGGATCGAGGAGGAGGAGCAGGCCCGTCTCCGTGACCGCCGCGCAGGGCTCGCCGCCGGCGGCGAGCCAGGGCAGGGCGCCGTATGCCTTCCCCCAGAGACGCATCCCGCTCTCCAGGTCGAGGGCCAGCAGCGAGTCCGGACGCACAGGCACCAGCACCTGCCCCTCGGCGGCGCGCAGCACCGGCGGGTGCCATCCTGCCCCCGGCAGGCGCGTTTCCCATCGGCGCGCGCCCGTCGCCGCATCCAGGCGCACCACGCGCCCGCCGCGAGCCGCGGCCACGAGCACCGTGTCCAGAGCGCAGGGCAGGGCGGGGAACGCAAAGGGCTCTTCCCAGAGGAGACGACCCCTCTCCAGATCGAATCCCTGGAGGAGGCAGCGCGGCGCGTCGGTGCCCACCACCACCGTGGAGCCGCAGAGGAGCGGGCTTTCCGTGGGCGAGGAGGCCAGCTTGCTCTTCCATCTCTCGACGCCGTCCCCGGCGGAGAGCCGGAAGAGACGCGCGTCGGTCGTGGCGACCAGGATCGTGCCCTGCGCGACGACCGGCGGATGCTCGATCGCCCGGCCCAGGTCCCTCATCCACAGCGCCGGCGGACCGGACGCGCCATCCATGCGGAGCGGATCGCCGAGGCCCTGATCGGGAGGCCCCGCGCAGCCGGCCAGAACCGCCGCGAGGAGCAGCGCCCTAGTAGTTGTAGCCGACAAAGAAGTCCACCTCCGTGCGGGGCCGCACCCGCTGGAAGTCCGTCCGCTTGGCCAGGTCGAGGCGCAGCACGAGAAAGCCAGCGATGTTGGTGCGCAGCCCCAACCCGAAGCTCCCCAGCACCTCGTCCACCTGCTCCCCCTCCTCCCAGGCCTGGGCCGCGTCCAGGAAGAAGGCTCCCTGGACCGGCGGCAGCCCCACCGCGCCGATGGGCAATCCGAGCAGGATCCCGTCCAGGAGCGGGAACCGCCACTCCTGGTTGAGCAGGACCGCCCGGGTTCCCACCAGCCCGCGGCGCGGGTATCCGCGCAAGGACCAGGACCCGCCAAGGAGAAAACGCTGCGGGAGCGATCCCTCGGAGATGCGCCCCTGCAACCGTACCGCGTACGCGGTGCGCAGGCCGGTACGGAAGTAGCGCCTCAGGTCTGCCAGCACGAAGCCGTTCTCGATCTCCACCCGCTCCAGGTTCGTGTTGAGCCCTACCGTCAGGTTGGCGCGCATACCGTCGATGGGTCCGGTGGAGAACCAGAGCGAGGTGTCGTGGACGAAGGAGAGGGTGTTGAGGGCGAGCACCGCCCTGCGCGCCGGGCGGAAGGAATCCGCGTCGCGGTCCGAGTAGAGGAGTCCCAGGCTCGACTCCAGCCGCGTGTAGCGGGAGAAGGGATAGGAACCGATCGCCGAGACCCCCGCCCGCCGCTCGAAGGTGCGCCGGCCCAGCTCGTCCAGAAAGTCGCCGGCGAAGTGATAGACCGAGCCCCCGTAGTTCAGCCGCCGCTTCAGGCTGAAGTAGGTGGCCCCCAGGTTGAACCGGCTCACCAGATCACCCATCTCCTGCGCGGTGTTGGCCACTTGCAGGAAGACGAGCCGGTCCCCGAGCTGGTCCGAGAAGAGCGCCTGCAGTCCCTCGGCGGACCCCACCGAGGGTTCCACCGCGATCCCGCCCTGCGCGATGTCCAGGGTGAAGCGGCTGCGGTAGGGACGCTCGCGGGCGACCAGGCTGTCGGCGCCGCCCCGCCACCTCCAGCCGGGCCAGCCGGGCCTGCCCTCCGGTTCGCCGGGCGCCTGCGATGCCCGAAGCGTGGAAGCCAGGGTGTCCCCCCGCGCCTCGACCGGCATGCGGTAGATGCCGAACCGCCCCGCGGCCATGCCGGTGAAGAGCAGGTCGCGGCCGTCCGGGTGCCAGACAGGATCGGTCGCCCCGCCCAGGATGGCGCTCACCCTCGTGGAGGCGCCCGTGGAGTCGGCCAGGAAGATCTGCGCGTAGCCCTCCCGCGTCGAGGAGTAGGCGATGCGCCGGCCGTCCCAGGACCAGGAGGGCGAGCTGTCCGCCCAGTTGCCAAAAGTGAGGGGCCGCGCACTCCCCGAGGCCAGATCGAGGAGGAAGATGTTGCGTGCTCCCCTCTCCCCCCAGGGCACGCGGTCGGAGACGAAGGCCAGGGTGCGGCCGTCCGGGGACCAGGCGGGATCGTCGTCCTGGTAGCGGTCCGCGGTGATGGGGCGCAGGGTCTCACCGTCCAGATCGAAAAGGTAGAGGTCCTGCATGCCCTCGCGGGAGAGACCGACCAGCGCCACGGCGCCGCCGTCGGGACGGAAGGCGGGCGAGCGGAGCGAGATGAGCCCCTCGAATTGCCACTTCCCCAGGAGCCGCTCCCCACGCAGGTCGTAGAGAAAGAGGCCGTCCCGTTCGTGGAACTTGCTCACGAAAGCCAGGAGTCCGTCGCGGCTGATGGACATACGGCTCTCGTAGCCGTGGAAGGACTCGAACTCGGGGCGGCGCTGCCCGCGCACCACTTCCTCGATGTCCCGCTCCTTCCCGCTCAGGGAGCCGGCGTAGATGTTCATGAAGCCGTTGCGCGGGGAGAGGAAGTAGTAGCGGTCCGGATCCAGCAGGCTCCCGGGCGGCGGGACGGCGGCCTGGAAGTTGGCCCCCTGCTCCACGGCCAGGGGCGCGGCGGCCAGGTCGAGCGGCTCGGCCTGGGCCACCCGCGGGTAGTAGCGGCGGCGCAGGTCGTGGTGCCAGCGCTCGCTCAGCATCTCGATCGGGGTCTCGGTGACGCGGGCCAGAGCTTCCTCGAAGGTCGCCGCGCGCCAGAGCTCGTCGTAGACGGCGGGGACCAGGTCCGGGCCGTACTCCCGCTCCAGGAACCGCAGCAGGTCCTGGCCGATCTTGTAGAGGACGAAGGTGCCGGAGTAGCGCCAGAGCCCCTGGATCGGCGGGAGGAGATCGCTCAGCAGGAGGTCGCTCAGGAAGAGATCGCCGGTGGCGTCCCAGTCCCCCGACCAGGCCTCGGCCATACCCTCCACGAACCAGAGGGGCGGACCGGAGTAGCTGGTGCGGTAGTGGAGGCGGAAGTCCTCGGCGGTGCGCGAGAGCTGGAAGACATGCACCAGCTCGTGGCGGATCACATGCTCGAAGTCGCGGTAGGAGCCGTTGAAGGGCAGGGCCACCCGCCCCTTGAGAAACTCGGTGAATCCGGCCACCCCCTCGGGCAGGAGATAGGGAGAGACATTGGTCTGCTCGAACTCCTGGTGGCTGGAATAGATGATGAGCGGGATGCGGCGGGTGATCTCGTGGCGGAACCGCGCCGAGAGGTCGTCGTAGGCCTCCTCGGCGATGCGCAGCGCGGTGTGGGCGAGGCTGTCCTCCCCCGCATAGTAGTAGAGGTCGAGGTGCTCGCTCTCCAGCACCCGCCACTCGAAGTCCGTGTACTGGATCTTGTTCTTGCCGAAGAGGGCGGTCTGGGCCGGCGCGGGGCGCGCGGCGACGGCCGCGCCGAGGGCGGCGAAAAGTACGATGAGGCCCCGTCGTCCCATGCGGCTCAGGATGCGCTTCCTCCCCGAGGGCCCGCCGGTCGCGCAAGGGGGGCGCGACGCGTGAACAAGATCGCGGCCGAGACTTCCATAAGCCGAATTCTGTCGAGCCCGGGGCCTCTTTGGGAAGCTCCGAGCCGGATGGTCATTTCTCTGGGAGGCGCGTTGCCGTGCCCCTCAAGCGACCTACCCGAGGGTTCTGGCGAGGCGGGCCGCCTCATCCCCTCCTATTTGGTCTTGCTCCGGGTGGGGTTTACCGAGCCGCCGGGGTCGCCCCCGGCGCTGGTGAGCTCTTACCTCACCGTTTCACCCTTACCGCCGGACCTTGGGCCCGGAGGCGGTTTGCTTTCTGTTGCACTTTCCGTGGGATCGCTCCCCCTGGGAGTTACCCAGCACCCTGCCCTGTGGAGTTCGGACTTTCCTCAGCGCCCCGAGGGGCACCGCGACCATCTGGAAGTCTCGGACCGCGAGAGCCTTGCGGCTCGCCCTGGAGTATACGCCAGAACTCGTCCGGGGGTGCGGGCCGCCGGCCGAGGCGGTGGGGCGAGGACCACGCTCGTCCCCGCGTCTTCCACTCAGGTGGAGAACGCAGGGACCGCTACCGCCGCTTGTCCAACGCCTCGTTGGCCAGGGCGTCCGCCCTCGCGTTCTCCCCCCGCGGCACATGCAGGAACCGCGCGGTGAGGAACCGCGTGAGCTTGCGGTACGCCTGCTCGTACAGCACCTTCATCTTCGCGTCGCGCACCCTGTACTCGCCGTTCATCTGCCGGACGATGAGCTCCGAGTCGAGCAGGAATTCGACGCGGCGTGCCCCCAGCTCGGCGAGCAGGTCCATGGCGCGCAGGAGGGCCCGGTACTCGGCCACATTGTTGGTGGTGATCCCGATCGCCTCCGAAGCGGAGGCGATCTCGTTGCCCGCTTCGTCCTCGATGGAGACCCCCAGCGCCGCCGGCCCCGGGTTGCCTCGCGAGGCCCCGTCGGTGCGCGCCCGGTAGAGCGGGATGGTCAAACGCCGGCCTCGGCGGCGTCCCAGACCAGGAACCGGCCGCAACCCTCGCAGGTGTAGACCGCCTCCTCCTTGCGCACCTCGTTCACCTTCTGCGGAGGTTGCTGCGTGAAGCAGCCGCCGCAGGCGCCGCGCATGATCGGCACCACGGCCGTCCCGCGGTTGCGGATACGGATCGCCTCGTAGCGGGTCAGAATCCTGGCCTCGATCCCGACCACCGCCCCCTCGCGCTCGCCCTGCAGCACGGCCAGACGCTTGCGGTCCTCCTCCGAGCGCTCGGCGAGCTCCTGCTCCCGGGCCTTGACCGCTGCGGTGACATGGGCGAGATCCTCTTTGATCTGCTTCATCCGCCGGGCGGCCGCCTCCTCCTCGTCGAAGGAGGCCAGCACCTGATCTTCCAGCTCGGAGCGGCGATGCTTCTCATGGGCGATCTGGTGGTTGAGCGCGGTGTACTCCTCGTTGGTCTTCACGCTGAGCTTCTGCGTCTCGAACTTGGCCACATTCTGCTCGGCGGTCTTGATCTCCTGCTCCAGGGCCCGGCGCTTGAGCAGGAACTCCTGCATCGCGCCGTCCGCTGCCTTGAGCTGGGCTTCCACCGCGCGCTGGTCTTCCCTGGCCGCTTCGAGGTTGCGGGGAAGCTGGGCCAGCTCATCTTCCAGCCCTTTGATGCCTAGATCGATCGCCTGCAGGGCGCGCAGCCGTTCGAGGGTTTCACTGGCGGACAAGGCGGTACTCCTTTGGACAGGGGGCCGGCCGAGGCGAACCCCAGACCTGCGGGGCGGGGTCGGCGACCCGGGGGATGGGCATAAAAAAAACATGTGCCCGGGGGCACATGTTTCGGGGGGCCGTGGACCCGCGCCGCGCCGCCTCTGGGGCGGGCGGGGCGGGCCGGCGCGAAGCGCCGTTCCTGGACTGCCTGAGGCCACGGCGCCGTGAGGCGCCGCCCAAGATATGGTGGGCGAAAGAGGACTTGAACCTCTGACCCCGTGCATGTGAGGCACGTGCTCTGCCAGCTGAGCTACTCGCCCGCATAGAGCCGAAAAATTTAGCATGGACCTCGGACCCTGGCAAGCCCGATCGGTCGCGCATCCCCGGCCCGCGGCCGCCGACAGACCTCCCGGGGCTCAGGGTCCTCCATCCTCCGCCGGCTCTCCCGCCCCCTCGGGCGCCGGGCCCTCCCGGAGCAGGCGGTACACCACCCGCTCGCGGGAGCGGCTCCAGACCTCGGCATGGTCGTCGAAGAAGGAAGTGGCCTCCTGCCAGGCCTCGGTGGGGATCCCACCCCGATGCAGGATGAAGAAGGCCGTGCCCAGCCCGCGCAGGTCGTCCAGCGCGGCGGCGGCGGTGTCCTTGTGGGTGAGGCGTCCGCGGGGATCGAGCTTGGCCTCGAGCTGGAGGGCGGGGATCGACAGCCGCGGCAGGTGGCCGCTGACGATGGGGCGGCGGTGCACGATCTGGTGGAAGGCGTAGAGGTTCGGGTTCTCCCGCCGCAGCGTGAGCTCGAACACCGCGCCCGGCGCGCGATCCTCGCGCAGCTCGGTGTAGATGCTCTCCGCGCGCACCGCATCGTGGCCTCGCGGGACCACCAGCGACTCGGCCAGGGCGAGCGGCAGGAGGAGCCAGACGGGCCTCCCCCACCTGGCCCGCAAAGACGCGAAGCCCACGGCCGCCAGCGGCGCCATGGCGATCAGGATCATGGGGACGAAGCGCGAGGGCACCCGGCAGGCCCCGATGAAGGGGAACACCGCGTCGAGCGCCGCGTAGAGGGAGACCGGCCCTTCGATGCGCCTCCCCGCCACCCAGGTCCCCGGCCCCAGCGCCAGCAGCAGTCCCATCCCGGCGGTGAGCAGCAGGGCCAGACCGGGGCGTCCGGTCCGGCGCGCACCGAGCACCGCGAGGACCAGAAACACCAGCCCAAGAAAGACCTCGTTGCCGCCCACGCCGTGAAGCTTCGCGGCCCATGCCGAGGACACCCCGCCCAGGAGCGCGTTCGCGGGCGGAGTCAGGAAGCCGAGGAGATCGGGGGACCAGCGGGCAAGCTCTTCCACGGACCAGGTTTGCGCGCGGGACTTCACGAGCCACACCAACCATTCCCGCAGGAAGGGCAAGGCTCCCAGGGCCACAGCCAGAGCCACCGCGGGGATCCGCCAGGCCCAGCCCGGCAGGAAGCGCCCCCGGTCCAGGACGGCGGTCCAGCCCAGCCACAGGGCGAGGAAGGTGGCGGCCACGGCCAGGTTCGTGAAGCTGGTTCCCGCCAGCCCCGCGCCGCAGGCCACCAGGGCGAGCAACGCCCACCCCGGTTTGCGGAGAGGCGGGGACTGCGCCGCAGGCGGGCCTGCCAGGAGCACTTGAGAAGCCACGAGAAGGGTGAAGGGGATCCAGTAGTTGGAGAGCAGGTTCAGGTGCTCGAGGTGGTGGATGCGAAAGGGCGAGAAGGCGACGAGCCCCCCGGCCAGGAGCGCGCCGTCCGTCGAGCCCGACCAGCGTCGGGCGAAGAGAAAGGTCGCGTAGCCGCAGAGCAGGAAGCTGAGGGCGACCCAGAAGTTGTGGGCGAAGGCGGCGGTGGCGATGGAGTCCGCGATCGCGAAGAGAGGCAGGGAGAGCAGGCCGTAGAGGGGGCCGAACTCGGTGAAGGAGAGGCTGGTTCCCGCGGGGTGGTAGAGGAGGTCCGTGAAGAAGATGCTCCTCCCCCGGCTGAGGGCCTCGTGCACCCACCAGAGGTTCCAGAAGTCCGCGAAGTTGTCCCCGGAGAAGCTGCGGAAGGTGCGGTGGGCGGGATCGGGCAGAACGGCCCAGAGCACCAGGACCGTTGCCGCGGCGTAGAGCGCCGCCGCGATGAGGTGAGGGTTTCCGCGGAGTCGCAGGCCCCCCGCGCGCCTCGTCGGTGTCATGCCCGGCCGTCTCCCCCCGGAAGAGTGGTGGGCCCAGTTGGACTCGAACCAACGACCAGCGGTTTATGAGACCGCGGCTCTAACCACCTGAGCTATGGGCCCGCCGCAACGCGGTTGAGGAGGCTATCACCGTGTCGTCCCGCGCGCCACAACGGGCGCAAGCCGGTCGAGATTGCACCGCCGCGCCGGCTTGGCTAGGGTGTTGCCCCATGGGTGCCGAAGCAGCTCCCGTCACAACCGCTCCCGGACCGGGCGCCGCCTCGGGCGGAGAATCCCGCGCCGCCGCATTCCTATGCCTCGCGGCAGCGCTCGTCATGGCCCTTCTCGCCGCATTCCCCCTGGAACGCTTCCCCCACAGCGCGGACGAGTACGCCTACCAGTACCAGGCCCGCACCTTCCTCGCGGGCCGGGTGGTGAACCCGCCGGCTCCCGATCCCGCGGCCTTCGCGCAGACCCACATCGTCGGCACGCCGGAGGGGATCTACTCCAAGTATCCCCCGGGCTGGCCCGTCGTCCTCGCCGCGGGCGAACTGCTGCGGGTCGGCCACCTGGTCAACCCTCTCCTGGCCGGGCTCCTCCTCTGGTTCGCCTTCCGCCTGACCCGACGGCTGGCGGGAGCGAGGATCGCATGGACCCTCCTGATCCTGCTCGCCACGAACGGATTCTTCCTGCTCAACGGCGCGGGCTACTTCTCCCATCCCCTGGCGGGTCTCGCTCTCGTTCTCGGACTGGACGCCATCCACCGATACGCCGCCGGCCGGCGAGCCCGCCACGCCGCCCTCGCCGGCCTGTGGTTCGGGGTCATCCTCCTCGCCCGGCCGCAGGACGCCCTCTTTCTCGCTCCGGGCTTCGCCCTCGCCGGGGCGACGCTTCTGGCGCGCGGTTCGGGCCCCTCGCGACTCCCCCACGCGCTCCTCGCGCTTGTGGGTCCCCTCCTCGCCGCCGTCGCGCTCCTCCTCTACAACCAAGCCACCACCGGCGACCCGCTCCTCTTCGGGCATCTTGCCCGCGACCCATCCGATCGCCCGGGATGGAACCCTCTCGAAACGGTGTTCGCCGTGGTGAACCGGCTCCAGGAATATGGGATCCTGGCCACGGCCGCATTCGCCGCGCTCCTCATACGACCGCGTCGGCGCGGCGCGGCGACCGCCTCAAGCGCCGTCCTCCCTTCCGACTGCGTCCTCGGCTTCGCCGCGCTTCTCGTCGCTCTGACCTGGCTCGGCTACTCCCTCTACACCCAGGTCGACGGCCCCCCGCGCTTCGGCCCGCGCTACCTCTTCCCGGCCAATGCCCTGACCTTCTTCCTCGCCGCCGCCGGCCTGGTCCGCGCCCTGCGGCCCGAGGCGTTGCGCCCCATGCTCCTCATGGTCGCCGCCGTGCAGATCATCCAGACCGGGGTGATGGTCCACTCCGCGGGGAAGACCATCCACGCCGCCACGGGTCTCCAGCGCACCGCCCGGGCGCTGGAAGAGGCCATCGCGCCCGACCGCGCCCTGGTCCTGGTGGAGGGTTTCGCCGGTTCCGTCCCCGCCCACGATCTCATCCGCAACGATGTCGATCTGGCCGCGCCGGTCCTCTTCGCCCGCCGCATCCCGGAGGGGATGGCCACGAACCGCATCCCCTACCTCTGGGACGGTGCAGGAGGCGAACCGATCCTGCGCGCCCTGGATCCCGGCGCGACGGTGCAGGCGGTGGCTCTCGCCGGCACGGAGGCGACGGTCCTCGGCGCCGAGCCGCAGCAGGGTTGGATCGTGACCAGCGGCTCCAACCGCTGCTCCAGGTTCTTCTGGGCCTTCCCGGGGTCCAGGCCCACGACCTGGTCGGCCTGGGGTCCCTGCGGCGAATGCATGGTCGAGGCCGGGTTCCCCGCCGCTTTCGGCGCGCCCTGGGACCATGCGGGGCGCAGGTGGTTCTACGCCCTGTACCGGACCTTCCTCCGGCTGGACGCTCCGGGCGACTACGCTTTCCGGCTGCGCGCCGAGGGAACTGTCCGCATCCGGGTGGACGGCCGCAGTCTCCTCGACGCGGTCCTCACCGCGGCGGACTGGGCTCCGCAGCTCTCCGTCTTTCTCGAGCCCGGGGTTCACCGCGTGGAGATCGCCTACGCCGCCGCAGGCCGGCCGGGCCTCCTCGAGTGGTCCGCCAGGGGACCGGAGGGCGAGGAGCTTGCGGCCTGGCGCTACTCCACGCGCCGCGCGTCCCCCCGCTGACGCGGACCCCGGAAGCGGGTACAATGCCGGCCGCGCGTCCGTCCTGCGCGGTCCCGCGCCGGCGCGCCCGGGGGAAGCCATGAACCACTTCGAGAATCTCTTCATCGGCATCGCCGGCATGATCGGCGCCGGCAAGTCCACCCTGGCCGCCGCTCTCGGCAAGCACCTCGGCATCGATGTCTACTACGAGCCGGTGGAGAACAACGAGTACCTCGAGGACTTCTACCGGGACACGAAGCGCTACTCCTTCGCCACCCAGATCTACCTGCTCAACAAACGCTTCCAGCAGCACCAGGAGATCATCTGGCGCAAGCGCCCGGCGGTGCAGGATCGCACCATCTACGAGGACTCGGTGTTCGCCAAGATGCTGGCGGAGACGGGTCTCATGGAGGAGCGGGACTACCGCACCTATGTGGAGCTCTTCCAGAACATGAGCAACTTCATGCGCAAGCCCAATGTCATCGTCTACCTGGATGTCTCCCCGGAATGTTCCATGGAGCGCATCCAGGCCCGCTCGCGCGGGGTGGAGAGCGGCATCACCCTCGACTACCTGCGCGCGCTCCACAGGGGCTACGAGGACTTCATCGCCGACATCTCGCGGGTCATCCCGGTCATCCGCGTGGACTACGACCGCTTCGCCACCGCGGAGGAGATGACCGAGGTCATCACCCGCGACTACCTCAACCAGAGCTTCCTCAGGGAGGCGACGCGGTTCGACCCCGCCCGCTGAGCGTGTATACTCTTTCCGGTCCCCATGCAACGAGGTGGTTCATGCGCCCGGCCGCTCCCATCCTGCTCCTCGCCCTTCTGGCTTCCGCCGCAGCCCTGCCCTGCGGGGCCGCGGGCATCCGGATCGAGGCCGAGGCCCTCACCAATGCCTACAACTACAGCGGAGCCACCATCTTCAAGACGAACTGCATCGGGTCCTCGGGCGGGCTCGCCGTCGACGGCATGGACTTCCCCGGAGAGTGGATCGAAATCCCCTTTACCCTGAACGAGACGGCCGTCTTCGTGGATTCGCTGCGCAGCGCCGGTTATGTCAGCCAGTACCGCCAGTTCAGCGTCCATTTCCTGTCCCAGGGCGGCCTGGAGGGGGCCCCGGGGGACACCATGACCACCGGCTTCGGGCTGGGCTTTTCCTGAACCTATTCCAATTACGACTGGGTCCAGTCGCCCCAAGTCCACTACCTGCCCGCCGGGAATTACACGCTGCGCCTGACATCCCTGCACCGGGCTTCCACCCGGATCGATTGCATCGATCTGTCCTTTGATCCCGTCCCCACCCACCCCGCGACCTGGGGAAGGATCAAGACCCTCTACCTGCCCTGATTCCGGAACGCCTGCAGGCGCGGGCCTACCAGCGATGATAGGCCGGATGGCCGGGCTGCACGGAGACGAAGGTCCCGCGGCAGGTCGCGCAGACCTCGCCGTCCGCCTCGACGCTTGCCTCCACCTCGGCGCGGTTCCCTTGCGATGCCACGACCCGCGCCCTCAGGGTAAGGGTCCGGTCGGAGGGGGTCGGGCGGCGCAGCTTGATGGCGTACTGGGCGGTCACCGTGCTGGGCAGGTGGTCGAGCTTCTGGGCCTCCATCAGGTGGAGCGCCGCCGCCCAGTTGGAGTGACAGTCCATGAGGGCGCCGATGATGCCGCCGTTCACGGCTCCCGGAAAGGCCTGGTGGTGGGGTTCGGGCTTCCACTCTGCCAGGAGCTCCCCCTCCCGGAGAAAGCTGCGGATGCGCAGCCCCTTGGGGTTCGCGGGCCCGCAACCGAAGCAGATGTTCTGGGGGGCGTATCGTTCCTGCACGCTCTGTTCGGTCATGGGGCCTCCGTCGGATGGGTGGTGTGCACGACATGGAAGTAGCGAAGCTCGTCCGCCACGCCCGGCAGCGGCCGGTAGGTCTCCGGCTGGGACCCGCGCAGTCGCTGCGCGAGCGCGAGCGCCTCGGCGAGGTACTCCCGATAGGCGACCTCGCGTCGCTCCAGGTCGGGGGGGGCGATGGGCGGCGCCTCGCGATCCAGCGCCCTGTCCAGGTCCACCACCGGCGGCGGCTCCTCCTCCTCGCGCAGGTGGGACCAGGCCCCGGTGGCCGGGTCGAAGCGGTAGAGCGGAAGGAAGAGATGCCCTGCCTCGGCCAGGAACTCTACCGCGCCGCAGATATAGTCCAGGTCGCAGTCGTCCATGCAGTAGTGCAGCGAGATCCGCACCCAGCCCGGCTTGATCCCCTGGCATCCCGCGTGGATCGCGTCGCGGTAGCGGTGCGAGGCCTCCGGGCCGATGTGCAGCAGGCGGTGCCCGTATGGACCCGCGCAGGAGCAGCCCGCGCGGGACTGGATGCCGAAGAGGTCGTTGAGGAGCCGGGTCACCAGCTTGGGGTGCAGGGTGCGGTCCCCGTGGCGCAAGTTGAACGAGACGATGCCGACCCGCCGGTCGGGATCGGGGTTGCCCAGGACCTCGATGGCGGGATGGCGGAGGAACCGCTCCAGGACCAGCCGTGTGGCCGCCCGCTCGCGCTCCTCGATGACCTCCACTCCGATCGCTTCCTTGAGTTCCACCGCGAGCATGGCCCGCAAGAGCTGCAGCGTGCCGGGCGTCCCGGGCTTCTCGCGGGTCTCGATGTCCAGGGCGTAGTCCTGCATGTCGGGGCCGACATAGTCCACGGTGCCGCCCGAGGGAAAGGTCGGCGGGAGGTCGCTGCGGTAGATGCGCCGGTTGAAGAGCAGGAGCCCGCAGGCCCCCGGCCCTCCCAGGAACTTGTGCGGCGAGAAGAACACCGCGTCCAGGGCCGATTCGGGGTCCCGGTTCATGTCGATGGCGACATAGGGCGCGCAGGCGGCGAAGTCGAAGCAGGCCAGGGCCCCGTGGCGGTGGAGGATCCGCGCGGCCTCGTGGACCGGAGTGCGCATCCCGGTGACATTGGAGGCGGCGGAGAGAGACCCGATGCGGAGCCGGTTTGCGTAGCGCGGATCCCCGGCCTTGCGATCCAGATCGGCCAGGTCCAGCCCGCCGTCCGGGGCCAGATCGATCTCCACCACCTCGGCCAGCGACTCGCGCCAGGACACCTCGTTCGAGTGGTGCTCGTAGGGGCCCACGAAGACCACGGGGCGGCGCAGCTTCAGACGGGCCTCGAACTCCCCGTAGGCGTCAAAGCCCGTTTCCTCGGCCATGAGGCGGCCCTCCTCTTCCAGGAAGGCCCGCGTGGCCGGCGGCAGGTAGACGCCGAGGATCTCCTGCAGGCACTTGATGGCCCCGGTCGCTCCCGTCCCCACCGCGATGATGCAGGTGTCCTCGTTCCCGTTCACCGCCCGCTTGATGACCTCCTCCGCGTGGTGGAGCATGCGGGTGGTGCTGCGCCCGGTCACATCGTCCTCGGTGTGGGTGTTCGCGTAGCTCTCCTGTACCCGGATGAGGTGGTCCTCGATGAAGCGGACCCCGCGGCCCGAGGCGGTGTAGTCGGCATAGACCATGCGCCGCTCCCCGAAGGGGGTGCGAAAGCGATAGCTGCAGCCCAGGATCTCGCTGCGGAGCCGGTCCATGTCGAGGCGGGGTGGGGCGACGGCCATGCGCGGTGTCCTCCGAGACCAGGCAGAGGATACCCGCAAGTCGGGTCGCGGGCCAACTGCGGCACAATCCCGGGGTCGCCGGGCAGGGACCGCAGTTGCCTCTCGCCCCGGTCCTCGCTACGGTTATGAGTGCCCGGCCGTCCCCTGAGCCCGGGGTCCATGGGATCCCGCCGGCTCCCCCACCCCCCGGCTGGAGGAGGCGACAGCGTGTCTGGAAAGCAGGAAACGGATGTCCTGGTCGTGGGCGCGGGCCCGGTGGGGCTCTATGCCGCCGCGGAGCTCGCCCGCCGCGGCGTCCGCGTGGACATCGTCGAGGCGGAGGCGCAGGGCGCGGGGCTGAGCTACGCACTGGCCCTCCACCCCCGCACCCTCGAGCTCCTCGACGCCTTGGGCCTGGGCGAGGCCGCTGCGCGCCACGGCTGCCGCGTGGAGCGCCTGGCCTTCTACGACGGCCATGAGCGCCGCGCCCAGGTGGATCTCACCGCCCTCGGGGGGCGTTACCCCCATCTCACCATCCTTCCGCAGAGCCTCCTCGAGACCGCGCTCGCGGACTGGCTGGACGCGCGCAAGGTCGAGGTGCGGTGGCGGCACCGCGTCACCGCCATCTCCGGCGGGGAGGGCCCCACCGAGGTCTCCCTGGAGCGCTGGGGCGAGGACATGGCGGGCTACGCCGTGGCGCGCCGCACCCGGATGATCGAGAAGACCTTTCCGATGCGCGCCCGCTTCGTCCTCGGCGCGGACGGGCATAGCTCCGTGGTCCGCCGGCGCCTCGGCGTGGACTTCCCCGAGATCGCCCCGGCGGCGCTCTTCGCCGTCTTCGAGTTCACCACCGATGCGGACCTGGCCGGCGAAGCGCGGGTCGTCCTCGACGAGGACACGACGGGCGTTCTCTGGCCCCTGCCCGGCGGCCGCTGCCGCTGGAGCTTCCAGCTCGCCGACCCTGGCGAGTTCGAGGGCGAACGGGTCAAGAGCCGCCTCTCCGAGGTCGGCCGCTGGGTGTTTCCGGCACTGGACCGCGACCGCCTGCGCGGACTCATCGCCGAGCGCGCCCCCTGGTTCACCGGGTCCATCGACGACATCACCTGGTCCGTGGCCATCCGCTTCGAGCAGCGCCTGGCGGCGCGCTTCGGGAGCGGCGCGTTCTGGCTTGCAGGGGATGCGGCCCACCTGGCCGGCCCGGTCGGAGTGCAGAGCATGAACGCCGGCTTCCGCGAAGCCCACGATCTCGCCGAGCGTCTGGAGTCGATCCTTCTGGGAGGCGCCGACCCCGCAATCCTCTCGGGCTACGACACGACCTGGCGGGAGGAATGGACGCGGCTCTTCGACCTGGAGCGGACACTCCACGCGGCAGAGGGGGCCTCGCCCTTCGTCCGGGCCAACGCGGGGCGGATTCTTTCCTCGCTCCCCGCGACGGGGGATCGGATCAGCCCGCTTCTGGGCCAGCTCCACCTCACGCTCGGCTAGCCGTGGGGGGGCGGGCCCGTCCGGAGAAGAGCCCCGGACCGGCGCGACCCGCGTCTCAACCCTCCAGGGACCCGCTCTCGCGAGCCGCGCGTTCCCGCTCCGCGCGGGTGAGGTGCATCTTCACCCGGTTGCCGAGGTCGTCGAAGAAGGTGTAGACCACCGGCACCACCACCAGGGTGAGGAGGCTGCTGGCGATGAGCCCGCCGACCACCGCTCGCGCCATCGGCGCGCGGAACTCGGCCCCCGCCCCCAGGGCCAGGGCGAGCGGCATCATCCCGAAGATCATGGCCAGTGTGGTCATCACGATGGGCCGCAACCGGATCTCCCCGGCGTCGATGAGGGCCGTCCGCCGGTCCGCCCCCGCCGCCCGGCGCTGGTTCGCGAACTCCACGAGAAGGATCGCGTTCTTGGTGACCAGGCCGATGAGCAGGATCACTCCGATCATGCTCATCAGGTTGAAGGTGCTCCCCGTGGCCAGCAGCGCAACCAGCACCCCGACCAGCGAGAGGGGCACGGAGAACATGATGGCCAGCGGGTGGAGGAAGGATCCGAACTGGCTGGCCAGGACGAGGTAGATGAAGAT
>CAZWKH010000019.1:0-15429 GCA_964633885.1 uncultured bacterium
CGTCTCCTCAGGGGAGAGGTGCGCCGCGGTCGCGCAGCCATGGCGGATCTTGAGCTCCTCCGCCGCCTCGGTGGGGGTGCGCAGGCCGATGGCCAGGTCGTGGGTGACATTGTTCCCACCCAGCCCGATCACCGCCGTGTGCCGGACCGCCCCGTCGTAGTAGAGGGCCATGTCGGTGGTCCCCCCCCCGAGGTCTATGAGCAGGCATCCCAGCTCCTTCTCGTCCGGGGCGAGGACGGCGTAGGCGGAGGCCAGGGGCTCCAGCACCAGGGCCCCGGTGCGCAATCCGGCCCGCTGGACGGCCTTTTCCAGGTTCCGGGCGCTGGTGGCCGCCCCGGTCACGATGTGGACCTCGGCCTCCAGCCGCACCCCGCTCATGCCGATCGGGTTGCGGATGCCGGCCTGGTCGTCCACCACATACTCCTGGGGGATGACATGCAGGACTTCACGGTCCCCCGGGATGGCCACCGCCCGGGCCGCCTCCACCACCCGGGCGACATCGTCGGCGCCGATCTCGCTCCCGCCCCGGCTCACCGCGATGACCCCCCGGCTGTTGATGGAGCGGACATGCTCCCCGGCAATGCCGGTGACCACGCTGCGCACGGGGATCCCGGCCATCCGCTCGGCCTCGGCCACCGCGATCCGGATCGACTGCACGGTGACCTCGAGATCCACCACCACGCCGCGGCGGATGCCCGTGGAGGGGGCATAGCCCACCCCCACGATCTTGAGCGCCCCGCGTTCGTCCGGCTGGGCGATCACCACCGCCACCTTGGTGGTTCCGATGTCGAGGCCGACATAGCTACGCATCGGGGCCCCCTCCTTCCCTTTCGCTCTTGGTGTCGATGCCCTTGAGGACCACCTGTTCGTGGAAGCGGGCGTCCAGGTACTCGACCGCGTTGCCGTCCCGGCGGACCTGCTCCAGCACGGAGCGCAAGGCCTCCACGGAGCGCCGGCCGAGCCGCCCGTCCCCCAACCGCACCGCGACCCCCGTGAGGGTGACGGCGACCAGGTTGGCCGGTTCGGCCGCCCGGACCTCGCTGATCCAGGCCCGGCCGGGCTGATCGTAGGCCTCGATGCGCTCCAGAAAACGCAGCGCCTCCAGCGCCGCGGGCGCCCGCAGCGCCCCACCCATGACCAGAAGCGAATCCACCCCGGTGAGGAGCGGAAGCCCGAGGCCGCGGGCCACCTCGGGGCCCTCCACGGGAGGCGGCCAGGAGCGGCTCTCCTCGGTGGAGGGCGGGCTGCCGAGGAGCGTGCCGTCGGCGGCGACCTCCACCAGGCCTCCCTCGAGCCAGACCGCGACGGGCGGCTTCTCGGCGATGCGAATGGTCACCGAACGGCTCCAGAGGGTCTTCTCGACTTGGGCGGAGCCGATCCGCGGGTGGCGCGCGATGCCGGCCGCCACCGACTCCGGACGCACATCCAGGAAATCGTCTCCGGGCATGATTCCAGCCAGCTCCACCACCTCCCAGGGCGGCACGCAGGGGGTCGGCTCCACATCCACCTGCGTCACATCCAGCCAGCCGGTGTGGGTGCGGACATAGCCGAGGCCGAAGCGCCCCCCCATGGCGAGACCGAAGCATGCCCCTGCCAGCGCCAGCCCCAGCGCCGCCCAGACCAGTCCGAGCCGGATCCGGCGCCGGCGCCGGCGCCGGGCCAGCGCCCGGCGGGCGTCGTCGACGGGGCCGGCAAAGACGCCGCTCCGGCCGATCACGCGACGACCCCCACGCCGTGATCGGCGAGCTGGGCCAGGAGGGCGTCGCCGACCCTGGTGATGTTCCCCGCGCCCAGGGTGATGACCACATCCCGGGTGGTGAGATGCGGGCGGACGGCCGCCGGCATCTCGGCGAGATCGCCCACCAGCCGGCAGGCGGGGTGACCGGCGGCGGTGATCGCGTCGGCCACGCTCTTCGCGCTCACCCCCTCGATGGGGTCCTCGCCGGCCGGGTAGAGGGGTGCGATGAAGACGAGGTCGGCATCGCCGAAGGCCCCGGCGAAATCGGGCAGGAGGTCCCGGGTGCGGGTGTAGCGGTGCGGCTGGAAGAGCGCCACCACCCGACGGCGGCCATGCTCCTTGGCCGCGCGCAGCACCGCGGCGATCTCGCTGGGGTGGTGCCCGTAGTCGTCCACCACCAGCACCCCCGCCTCCTCCCCCTTGACCTCGAAGCGCCGCGCCACCCCCTCGAAGGAGTCCAGCGCCTGGAACAGCGGAGCAGCCTTGATGTCCAGCTCGCGGCCCACCGCCACCGCCGCCAGGGCGTTGAGCGCGTTGTGCCGCCCCGGGACGCGGATGCGGGCCCGTCCCAGAAGGAACTCCCTCTCAAAGACATCGAAGGAAGTGGTGAAGTCGTCGTGGGCACGGATGTCCGCCGCGCGATAGTCCGCGCTCTCCAGGGCGCCGTAGGTCACGACCCGCCGCGTGAACCGGGGGAGGATCTCGCGCACCCGCGGGTCCTCCTTGCAGGCCACGATGAGCCCGTAGAAGGGAACCTTGTTGGCGAAGGTCACGAAGGCGTCCTGGATCTCGGGCAACCCCCCCGTCCAGTGGTCGAGGTGCTCGCGATCCACATTGGTGATGACCGCGATCGCGGGATTGAGCCTCAGGAACGAGCCGTCGCTCTCGTCGGCCTCCGCCACCAGGAAGTCCCCGGTCCCCAGCCGGGCGTTGCCGCCGATGGCTCGCAGGCGGCCGCCCACCACGACGGTGGGGTCCATGCCGCCGCCGGCCAGCACCGAGGCCACCATGGAGGTCGTGGTCGTCTTGCCATGGGCCCCCGCCACCGCGATGCCGTGCTTGACCCGCATCAGCTCGGCCAGCATCTCCGCCCTGGCGATGACCGGGATGTTCAGACGCCGCGCCTCCGCGACCTCCGGGTTGGTGTCGCGCACCGCGGTGGAGGCCACCACCACGGAGGCGCCGCACACCAGGTCGGCCCGGTGGCCCTCGGCAATCTTCGCGCCGAGGTGCACCAGCCGGTCGGTGGCCGGGGTGCGTGCCAGGTCCGAGCCGCTCACCTCGTAGCCCAGATTGATGAGGACCTCGGCGATGCCGCTCATGCCGGAACCGCCGATCCCGATCATGTGGATGCGACCGATCTTGCCGTACACCTAGACTCCCTCTCGGGCCCCGGCCGGGGTCTCCGCGTCCTCGCGGTCGTAGTCCTCGGGCATGTGCAGCATGGACTGGGGAGCGCCGCCCCCCAGCTTCTCGACCGCCTCGGCCACCCGCCGCGCGGAGTCGGGCCGGCTCAGGATGAAGACATTCTGGGCCATCGAGCGCATGCGCTTGCGATCGGCGAGGAGGCCGCTGATCTCCGCGGCCAGCCGCTCGCCGGTCAGCTCGCGGTCGGGCAGGAGCACCGCCGCGCCCTTGTCGGCGAGGGTCCGGGCGTTGACCGTCTGGTGGTCGTCCATCGCGTGGGGGTAGGGCACCAGGATCGACGGCAGCCCGCAGACGGCGATCTCCGACAGGGTCATGGCCCCGGCGCGGGCCACCACCAGGTGGGCGACTCCGTAGATGTCCTCGATGTGGTTGTAGAAGGGACGCGCCACCACCCGCACCCCGGAGGTGCGCACCGCCTCGAGGACATCCTTGTAGTCCTCCTTGCCGGTCTGGATCACGAACTGCACCCCGCGGTCGCTGCGGAAGTGGGGCAGCATGTCCAGGAAGGCCTTGTTCAGGCTGTGGGCACCCTGCGATCCGCCCAGGATCACCACGGTGCTGCGGCCCGGGTAGAGCCGCAGGCGATGGAGGGTGCGCAGCGCATGGCCTTCGGACATGCGGATCCGCACCGGGTTCCCGGAGAGCCGGAGCTTGCCGCGGTCCTTGAAGTGGCGCCGGGCCTCGGCGAAGTGGATGTGGACCTCCGAGGCGAACCGCGCCAGGAACCGGTTGGCCCGGCCGGGAACGCTGTTCTGCTCCTGCAGGACGATGGGAACCTTGGAGCGCCAGGCGGCCAGCACCGCCGGCACGGTGACATAGCCCCCCGTGCCCACCATGACGCCGGGTTTGAACTCGGCGATGAGCCGGCGGATGCGGCGGTAGGCCTTGAGCATGGACCAGGCGGCCCTCACCGAGCCGGGCGTGGGCCGGCGGGGCAGCCCGTGGAGAGCAAACTCCTCGAGGCGGAATCCGGCGGTTCCGATCAACTCCTGCTCGATGCCGCGATCACTCCCGAGGAAGAGCAGGTCGGTCTCCGGGTGGCGCGCCTTGAGCGCCTCCCCGATGGCCAGGGCCGGGATCACATGGCCGCCTGTCCCTCCGCCGGCGATCATCACCCGCACGGGCTGGGGCGGAAGGGTCAGCTCCGCGGTGGGCTTGAGAGGCTGGGGGCGTTCGTGCATGTCGCGCGAGCCGCGTCGCATGGACCCGCCGCCATGGCGCAGGCCGCCATTGCGCCCCTCATGGCCGGAGCCGCGGCCTTCGGAGCGACGGTCGCCCGGACCCCGGGCGCGCATGCCGTCGCGCGTGGGGCCTCGCCCCTGACCCCGGCCGCCGCGATCGGACCTCAGGCCGCGGTCGCCTCGCTCGGGCCGTTCCCCGCCCTCGGGGCGTTCCATGCGCTCGGGGCGTTCCATGCGCTCGGGGCGTTCGCCCCGCTCGGGCCGTTCCATGCGCTCAGGGCGGTCGCCCCGCTCGGGTCGTTCCATGCGCTCAGGGCGGTCGCCACGAGGCGCCATGCCGGAGCGCCGCCCGCCCTCACGGTCGCCGCGGGGGTGCTGGGATCGCTGCCGGTCGCCCTGGCCTGTGCCGGACCCACCCCGGCGCTCCCGCGAACCGCGGGGGGCAGGACGGGGAGAGATGACGATGCGGTCCTGGGTCTCGAAGGGGGACTGAGAGGGCACCGGCGCCGGCGGCTCCCCCATGGGCTCAACCCACTCTACCTCCCCCTGAGGCTCGACAGGCTGGGGCCGCATGAAGGGCGCAGCGGGAATCTCCTCTGAGGGGTGGTCGAAGGGCTCGAAAGGCGGGAGCTCGCTGAACGGCGTCGGGCCTTCCGGGCCCTCACCGGACAGCGGATCCCTGGCGGGGCGGCCCTGCTGGATCGGCCGGGAAGGCTCCCCGCCGGTCGGAGGCGCGCCGCGCCCACGCCCGCGGCGACGGCCGCGGCGCCGCTGCCGGTCGCGCTCCTCCGGATCGCGGGGCTCGTCGCGACGATCGCCTCGCTCCGGGCGCATCTCTCCGCGAGGCTCCTCGGATCGCCCGGCGCGGGGCTCTTCAAACCGCTCGCTCCGGGGTTCCTCGAAACGCCCGCCTCTGGGTTCCTCGGGAGCGCGCGGGCGCGGCCCCTGGTCGAAGCCGGCGCCCTCGCGGGGAGACGCCTGCTGATCGCGTTCGGGCTCGGCGGAACGGGAAGCACGGTCGCCCCATTCCGGGCTTCCGTCATAGCCCCGGCGGGCACGGCGGCGGCGGCGGCCCGGCGCGCGGGACTCGCCGTCATGGGTCGGTTCGGGCGCCGGGTCACGATCGGTGTTCGGTGGAATCCTGTCGTCGCTCATCTGCTCTTGTTCTCCAATGCCTACCAGGAGCGAAGAGTCGCCCTGGGAGGATATATTTCCCAGTATCCCAAGAGAGAAGAGCGTGACCAGAACGGCGGTGCCGCCATACGAAACCAGCGGCAGGGGGAGCCCCGTGCTGGGGAACAGCCCCGTGGCCACCAGCATGTTGATGCCGGCGTAGACCGCAATCCCGACACCGATGCCGGTGGCGAGCAATGATCCGAAGCGGTCGGGCGCGCGGCGGGCGGCGTCATAGGCCCGCCACAGGAGCACCCCGAGCAACACGATCAGAACGACCGCTCCAACAAGTCCAAGCTCTTCTCCCACGATGGCGAAAATGAAGTCGTTGTGTGCCTCCGGCAGGAACGACCATTTCTGCCGGCTGTCGCCGAAGCCTCGGCCGTGCCAACCGCCCGAGCCGATGGCCAGGATCGACTGATCGAGCTGGTAGTTGCCGGTGAGCCGCTGCCCGCCGCGCATCAGGTAGTCCAGCCACTGCCAGAACCGCTCGAGCTGATAGCCGTGTACCTTGAACGGCAGGAGCAGCAGGACGGCCGCGCCCGAGAGCCCCAGGTGGCGGGCGGGGATCCGCCCCGCGACCAGCATGAGCGCGGTCACGGCGACCAGCGCCAGCGTCATGCTCAGGTGCGGCTGCTTGAACACCAGCCCGGCGACCAGGCCGGCCGCGACCAGGCAGGGCGCGAGGCCGGTGGCGAACCGCTCCAGTCGAACCTTCGGTTTCGACAGCAGGTAGGCCAGATAGATGACCAGTCCCAGTCGCGCGAACTCTGAAGGCTGGAGAGTGATGCCCGCGATGGTGATCCAGCGGCGGGCTCCGCCGGCGGAATGTCCCACGCCGGGGACCCACACCAGTGTCAGCATGACCAGGCCCCCCAGGAACAGCAGGGGGGCCAGCCGACCCCAACGATGATAATCGATCCGATAGGCCGCTGCGAAGGCCCCGATTCCGAGAATCACGCGCAGGAGCTGGCTCAGGAGGTGGCCGGCCGGCCGGGTTTCCGAGGAGGAGGTGGCCGAATAGACCATCAGGAGGCCGATGAACAGGAGCCCGAAGGTGCCGATGGCCAGCCCGCGGTCCCACCTGATCCCCCGGAATTCCTCCGGGAGGAGGGTCTGGGGCCCCATCTCGACGCGCATCGCGGACGCCGCCCAGCGCAGCGCCCCCCGCAGGGCGGTCACGCGCCTCCCCCCCACTTCTCGACCAGGGCGCGGAAGCGGTCCCCGCGATCCTCGTAGTCGCGGAACATGTCGAAGGACGCGCAGCCCGGCGAGAGCAGCACGGGCCTTCGGGCGGGGCGGGCCAGGTCCAGCGCCAGCCGCACGGCGCCTTCGAACTCGGTGCCCCCCCGGTGGAGCGTTACCCCGGACGGCCCCCAGGCCTCCTCGAGAAGCGCGGTCGCCTCGCCGATGAGGACCACCGCGGCGGCGTGCTCCGCCACCAGCGGCGCCAGCCTCGCGTAGTCTCCCCCCTTGGGCCGTCCCCCGGCGATCAGCACCACCGGCGCCGTGAAGGCGTGCAGCGCCACCTCCAGCGACTCCGGATTGGTGGCCTTCGAGTCGTTGAAGAAGGCCACCCCGTCCACCTCCCCCACCGGTTCGATGCGGTGGTGGAGCCCCTCCAGCTCCTGCAGCGCGGCGGGGATGCGGGGGTCGAGCGGATCGAGCCCCACACCCTCGAGGAGGCAGAGCGCCGCGGCGATGTTGGCGTGGTTGTGCGGGCCGGGCAGGGAGAGCTCCTCGAGGGGCAGGATCTCCGTCTCCCGTCCACCCCTCCGGTGACGCAGTTGGCCGCCCACCGCGAAGACGCCGTCGCCGGCCAGCTCACCGAGGCCGAAGCGCAGAACCCGGGCGGGCAGCGTGGCGGCCAGGGGATCGAGACGCGGATCCCGCGCCGGCAGCACCGCCGCATCCGCCCCTGTCTGCCGCTCGAAGATGCGCAGCTTCGTCTCGAGGTACGCCTCGAGCGAAGGGTAACGGTCCAGGTGATCCGGGGTGAGGTTCAGGATCGCCGCCGACCGCGCGTGAAACGACTCCACATCCTCGAGCTGGAAGGAGCTCACCTCCACCACCAGCACGCCGGTCGCGGGCACCTGCTCCACGACCTCGCTGAGTGCCACCCCCACATTGCCCGCCACCGCGGTGGGCAGTCCCAGCGAGGCGATGAGCTGGCCGAGCACGGTCACGGTGGTGCTCTTGCCGTTGGTGCCCGTCACCGCCGCGATGGGTGCGGCGGCGAACCGCGCGGCGGCATCCAGCTCGGAGAGGAGCGGGACGCCTCGGCGGCGCGCCTCCACCAGCATCGGCGCGGACTTGGGGATGCCCGGACTCACGACCGCGATCTCGATCCCGTCGAAGAGATCGGGGGAGAACCCGCCGAGGCGCAGCTCCACACCCTCCCTTTCCCAGGATCCCGGATCCATCCCCAGCGCGGCGGCGTCCTTGAGATCGCCGGCCCGCACCCGCGCGCCGTGGCGGGCGAGGAGCCGCGCCGCCGCCCGCCCGCTGCGGGCCATGCCCAGCACGACCACGCGCCGGCCGCTCCACTCTCGTCCCGCGGACATCCTCTCCGCCACCGCGCAACTCGCTCCTTCCCGCGTCACTGCAGTTTCAGCGTGCTCAGGCTCAAGAGCACGAGCAGCACCCCCACGATCCAGAAACGGACCACCACCCGCGATTCCGGCCAGCCCTTCAGCTCGAAGTGGTGGTGGATGGGCGCCATGCGGAACACCCGCTTGCGGCGCAGCTTGAACGACACCACCTGGATGATGACCGAGAGAGCTTCGGCCACGAAGATCCCGCCGATGAAGAAGAGCAGGAGCTCCTTCTTGAGCATCACCGCCACCGTGCCCAGCGCTCCACCCAGGGCCAGGGACCCCGTGTCCCCCATGAACACATCCGCGGGATGGTTGTTGAACCAGAGGAAACCGAGGGTCGCTCCGAAGAGGGCGGTGCAGAAGATGACCAGTTCCCCGCTGCCCGGGATGTAGGGGATGTTGAGATAGCCGGCGAGGTTGACATTGCCGCTCACATAGGCGAGCCCGGCAAAGGCGGCGGCGGCCAGGGCGGCGAGGCCCGCGGCCAGCCCGTCCAGCCCGTCGGTGAGGTTCACCGCGTTCGAGGTCGCGGTGATGACCAGGGCCACGAAGGGGATGTAGAGGATCCCGAGGTCCAGCAGACGGATCTTGAGGAAGGGCACCGTGGTGGCGGTCGCGAACTGCGGCTCGATGGGATAGAGGTAGAGGACGATCCCCACCGCCAGCCCGACGCCGAACTGGGCCACGAGCTTGTAGCGGCCGAGCAGGCCCTTCGGCGCGCGCCGCACCACATGCAGGTAGTCGTCGAGGAACCCGAGCCCGCCCAGCATGAGCATCACCCCCGCGGCCAGGAGCACATAGCGGTTGAGCAGCGACGCCCAGAGCAGGGTCGGGAGCACGGTCGCGGCCACGATCAGGAGCCCGCCCATGGTCGGCGTGCCCGACTTGGTGAGGTGGGTCGCGGGGCCTTCCTGGCGGATGATCTGGCGCACCTTGAACTGCCGGAGCCGGCGCACCAGGGCGGGACCGAAGATGAAGCAGAGGAGCAGCGCGGTCACCGTGGCGTAGGCGGCACGGAAGGTGATGTATCGGAAGACATTGAGCGGCGAGAAGAGCTCGTTGAGGGGATAGAGCAGGTGGTAGAGCATCAGCCCTCTCCCCCCAGCCCGGCGAGGAGCGCGTCCACCGCGGTCTCGAGGCGCATGGCGCGGCTCGCCTTGACCAGCACCACGTCGCCCGCAAGGAGATCGGGCAGGAGCATGGCTGCGGCTTCCTCGCCCGCCGCGGCCGCGCGCACCCGGCCGGGGTCGAGCCCCGCCGCCACCGCGCCCTCGGCGAGGGCCATGCCCAGGCCGCCGACTACGACCAGTCCGTCCAGGAAGGCCGCGGAGGAGCCTGCCTCCCGATGCAGCGCGGCCTCGGCGGGACCCAATTCCCGCATCTCGCCGAGGATTGCCCAGCGCCGTCCCGCGCCCGGCAGGCGGCGCAGCAGTCCGAGAGCGGCGGCAAGGCTCGCCGGGTTCGCGTTGTAGCTGTCGTCCAGAACGACCACCCCTCCGGCACGGCGCGGGCAGAGGCGCCCCCTGGCGGCACGCACCGAGCCGACGGCGGCGGCGGCCTCGGCGGGCGCCACACCGAGCGCCTGCGCGGCGGCCACCGCAGCGAGGAGGTTGAGCGCCGCATGCTCCCCCAGGAGCGCGGTCCGCAGCTCCGCGCCGTCGGGGAGGTGGACCGTCACGCCCTCCAGCCCACGCGACTCCACGCGGAGAGGGTGCACATCGGCGCCAGGATCCATGCCGAAGGTGAGGCGGCGTCCCCGATAGGCCCTGAGGGCGGTCTCGAGACCCTGGTGGCCATGGGGGAGCAGGAGGACGCCGCCGGGTTCGAGCCCCTCCGCGATCTCGGCCTTGGCCCGCGCGACTCCTTCGAGGCTCCCGAGCCCTTCGAGGTGCGCGGCCTCGGCGTTGGTGATGATCGCCACCCGCGGCCGGGCGAGCCGGGACAGCAGGCGCAGCTCACCGGGGTGGTTGAGGCCCATCTCCACCACCGCCGCCCGGTGACCGGCCGTCAAGCCGAGCAGGGTCAGCGGCACGCCGATGTGGTTGTTCAGATTGCCCTGGGTGCGGAGCACCTCGCCCAGCGGCGAGAGCGCCGCGGCCAGCAGTTCCTTGGTCGTGGTCTTTCCGTTGGAGCCCGTGACCGCCGCCACCGGAAGGGTGAAACGCGCGCGGTGGGCCCGGGCCAGGTCCTGGAGCGCAAGAAGCGTGTCGGGGACCACGAAGAAGGCCCCGGCCGCCTGGACGGCGCCGGCGCGGCTCCCCCACCAGGATGCGGAGACCAGGGCCCCTCCCGCTCCGCGCTCCAGCGCCGCCTCCACGAAGTCATGGCCGTCGAAGCGCTCACCCGACAGAGCGACGAAGAGCGCCCCCGAGACATCCCCGCGGGAGTCCGTGGTCACGCGATCCCCCGCAGGCCCGCCCACCGGCGTGCCCGTGGTGGCGCTCATGAGGAAGGCGCTGTCAAACGCCCTGCTGCGGGTCGTCAACATGGAATCCGATCTCGCGAAGTATCCGCGCTGCGATGTCCCGGTCGTCGAAGGGCCGCCTCTCGTCCCCGACGATCTGGTAGTTCTCGTGCCCCTTGCCGGCGATGAGCACCGCGTCCCCCGACTCCGATGCCTCGAGGGCCCGGTGGATCGCCGCCGCGCGGTCCGGCTCCGTCCACAGCTCGGCCGGTCCGCCGCGCGCTCCGGCCAGGATCGCGTCGATGATCGCCTGGGGATCTTCATGCCGCGGGTTGTCGGAGGTGACCACGGCGCGGTCGGCGAGCCGGGCGGCGATTTCCCCCATCTCCGGACGCTTCCCGCGGTCGCGGTCCCCCCCGCAGCCGAACACGACGGTCAGGCGACCCGCAGTGAGGCCCCGCGTGGTCTCGAGCGCGTGGGCGAGGGCGTCGGGGGTATGGGCGTAGTCGACGAGGACCAGAAATGGCTGAGAGCCGCGCACCGCCTCCATCCGCCCACGCACGCTCGGCACCCGCCGCACGCCCGCAACCGCTGCCTCCACCGGCAAGCCGGCCTCGATCCCCGCCGCCTGCGCTGCCAGAGCGTTCAGGATGTTGAACCTTCCGAGGAGCGGAAGCCTCACCTCATGCCGGTCCTGGGGGGTAGCGAGGGCGTAGAGGGTGCCGCCGGGGCCGGACCGCACATCGAGTGCCCGGTACTGGGCGTCCTCGGCGAACCCGTAGCCCACCACCTTTCCGGTGGCGCGCCGCGCCAGTTCGCGGCCGGCCGCGTCCTCGAAGTTGATCACCGCCACCGCCTCCCCCTCCGACCCGCGCCCCGCGCGGTCGAAGAGCAGCGCCTTGGCCTCCAGGTAGGCCCTCATGTCCCCGTGATAATCCAGATGGTCCCGCGTCAGGTTCGTGAAAATCACCGCGGCAAAGTCGGTCCCGAACACGCGCTTCTGCGCCAGCGCGTGGCTCGAGACCTCCATGGCGATCCACCGGACACCGCGATCCACCGCTTCGCGCAGCGACCGCTGCAGCTCGGGCGCTTCCGGCGTGGTGAAGCCGGTGGGCCGGTAGGTCCCCGCCGAGGAGCTCCCGAGCGTTCCCATCACTTCCGCCGCTTCGCCGGCTTCCTCGGCGAGCCCGCGCAGGATGTGGGTCACCGTGGTCTTGCCGTTGGTGCCGGTGACGCCCACCAGTCGCAAGGCCCGCGAGGGGTTGCCGTGAAAGGCGGCGGCCAGCCGCGCCATGGCCTCGCGCGGATCGCGCACGAGGACCTGGGTCGCGGCGGCCTCCACCGGATGCTGCACCACGAGGGCGACAGCACCCTGGTTCACGGCGGCGGCGGCGAAGTCATGCCCGTCACTGGCCAGCCCTTCCAGACAGACAAACAGTGCTCCGCCGCCGACGCGCCGTGAGTCCAGCTCGATCGACCGTATGTCGAGATCCGCGGACCCCCGCAGCTCGAATTCGGGCAGCGCCCGGAGCAAGCTCTCGAGGGTCATGTTCTAGCGCCGCTTGCCTGCCGGCCGCCGTGGGACAGGCTTGACCCGCCCCGCGGCCGCCGGGCGCGCGGCCGAAGTCCTGTGCACTGCGGGCGCAACGGCAGGCGCGGCGCCAGCGCTCGCGCCTGCCGGCAGGAGCCCCTCCTCATCCTCGAGCCGCACCGGGGGAAGCGCGCATTCCAGGGCCACGGTGAGGGTGCTGTCCGTGCCCGGCAGGGGGTCCTGGCCCACCACCACGCCCGTGCCCGAGACCGTCGCCTGCATGCCGTGGATCTGCAGAGTCCACAGGGCCTGGCGGAGCGGCTGGCCGCGCAGCTCGGGAACGCCTCCATCAGGCGAGAGCATCTGCGGAAGCTCCGGCCGCGCCTCGTCCGCTTCCACATCGCCGGGCCCCAGCCCGATCGGGTCCAGCGGGGGGGCGGCCACCAGCATCGTCTTGTAGTCGGGGCTCAGCCTCGCGTCGCGCAGGCGTCCCACCGACTCCAGGACTTCCTTGAAGACCGGCGCCGCCGCGGATCCGCCGAAGGTGGATCCCTGGGGCTCGTCGATGAGGATCATGCAGACGATCTCGGGGGCGTCGTAGGGCGCGATCCCCACGAAGGACGCGTAGTGCTTGTTTCCAGAGTACTGGCCGCCCACCAGCTTCTCCGCGGTGCCGGTCTTCCCACCCGCCTCGACCCACTCCAGATCGGCCGATTTCCCCGTGCCGTCGGTCATCACCCGCCGCATGAACTGACGGATGGTGCGCGCGACGGAGGGCTCCATGACGCGGCGCACGGGCTCCGGACGGCTCTGGAAGACCACGCGTCCATCGGTGTCGGTGATGCTCTTGACGAGCTGAGGCCGCATGAGAACGCCGTCGTTGGCCACCGCGGCGTAGGCCATGGCCAGCTGCAGCGGCGTCACCATCACCTCGTAGCCGATGGCCATTGTGGGCGCCGTCCGGCCGGACCAGCGGCGAGGCGGGTGCAGGATCCCCGAGGACTCGCCGGGAAGTCCGATGCCGGTGGGCACCCCCAGGCCAAAGTCGCGCGCCGTGCCGTAGAGCGCCTCGCCGCAGCGCTTGCCCACCTTCGCGAACGCGATGTTGCTGCTGTGGGCGAAGCAATCCTGGAAGGTCAGGGTCCCGTAGGGGTGGTGGTCGGTGAAGACGGCGCCGTCCATCGAGCAGCGCCCCATCTCGCAGAAGATAGGCGTGCCCGGCTCGACAAGCTTCTCGCGGAGCGCGGTCACGGCGGTGACGAGCTTGAAGGTGGAGCCCGGCTCGTAGGGGTCCGTGACCGCGCGGTTGCGCAGCGCGACCTTGTCCTCCACCTTCATCCGCTCCGGGTCGAAGGTGGGCCAGGACGCCATGGCCAGCACCTCGCCCGTGCGCGGATCCACCGCGATGAAGACCCCGCCCTTGGCGTTCAACGCCCGGGCCTGCTTCTCGAGCTCCGAGGCGCCCACATCCTGGAGTGCGGAGTCGATGGTGAGCGTGACATCGCAGCCCGGCCGGGAGGGTTTGTGGTGCTTGCCGAGGACCTGGATGACATCCCCGTTCCCGTCGCGAAGCTGCGTGATCCAGCCCGGCCTCCCCCTGAGCAGGCTCTCGTATTCCTTCTCGACTCCCGCCTGGCCGATCCCCTCGTGGTCCACGAAGCCGACGACATGGGCCGCGTACTGGCCGCAGGGATAGACGCGCTTGAGCTCCAGGCGCTCGAAGATGCCGGGCAGCGAGGAGAGGTCCAGACTGCGTTCGAGGCTGGGCGTGAACTTGCGGTGGATGTAGACCTCGCGGCGGCGGAGGCGCAGTTTCTGTTCGACCTGGGCCACGGGAAGATCGAGGGCCGCGGCCAGGACCCGCGCGGTGACCTTGGGATCCTTGACCATGGTGGGATCGGCCACGACGGACTGGTTGTAGACCGTCACCGCGAGATCGTTCCCGTCCCGGTCCCGGATGCCGCCGCGCTGGGCCTGCTGGTACGCCCGCTGCTGGTGCTGCGTGTCGGCGCGCCGGCGGAGGTCCTCGCCCCGCACCACGGTGAGCCACACCACGCGGGCGAGAACGAGCACGAAGGGGATCACGCACACCACGGCCACCAGGCGCAGCCGGGCTTCCGCGGCGCGACCGGCCATCAGTCCCGCCGGCTCCCGCGGGGCCGCGCCTCGGCCTCGGAGACCATGCGCCCCAGGGCGAAGTGTTCGCCGGTCCGTGCGTCCGGGAACTCGAGCTCGACGATCTCGTCGAGGCCCGGCCGGCGCAGACCCAGCTCGCGCACGGCGCGCTCCTCCACCTGCACCATGCTGGAGAGGTCGGTCACCTGAACGCTCAGGGCGGCCACCCGGCTCTCCAGGTCGCGCCGTTCCGTCTTCGCGCGCTCCAGCCTGATGAGGAGATGGTCCACCGAGTTCTGCTCCCACAGGAGCGTGAGGAGCATGACAAAGGCGAGGAGCCCGTAGACGCCGACGGGGTGCGGGCGGAACCGTGCCCCGCGCGGGGCGGCGCGGCCGGGTCCGCGGGTGCTAAACATGGGCGAGTCTCCTTGCCGCGCGCAGGCGCGCACTGCGCGCGCGCGGGTTGGCGGCGACCTCCTCCGGTCCGGGCCGCACCACATGGCGGGTCAGGAGCTGCCATTCGGGCTCGGGATCGGGGACGCCGGGAAGCGGGCGCTCGCGGCGGGGAGGTCGGAATGTCTGCTTCACCATGCGGTCCATGAGGCTCTCGAAGGAGATGACGGTGAGCGCGCCTCCCTCGGGGAGCAGGCGCGCGGCGGCGTCCAGGCCGCGCCTCAGGGAACCGAGCTCATCGTTGACGGCCAGGCGGAGCGCCTGAAAGGCCTGGGAGAGGCGTCGGGGATCGCGCAGACCCCCGTCGCGCAGGGCGCGGGTGAGCTGGGCCGTGGTCGTGATGGGGGCGCGATTCCGGGCCTGGATGACCGCGCGCGCGGCACGCCCTGCCCCGGGGAGCTCCCCCAGCTCCGCAAACACCCGCCTCAACTCGCCCTCCTCGATCGCGGCCAGGAACTCGGCCGCCCCTGTGGTTGCGTCACGATCCAGCACCAAGCGGAGGGGGCCATCGGCAAGGTACGAGAAGCCGCGCCGGGCATCGTCGAGCTGGCGGCTCGACACGCCCAGATCGAGAAGGATGCTTCGGGTCTCCGCCCCGCCCAGGCGGCGGAGAACCTCCTCCATATCCGCGAAGTCCGCCCGCTCCAGCCGCACCCGCGATCCGTACGGGGCCAGCCTCCGGGAGGCTTCCTCGAGTGCGGCCGGATCCCGATCCAGACCGATCAGCTCGGCGTGGGGTAGGCGGGCCAGAAGCGCCTCGGCGTGCCCCCCGCCGCCGATCGTTCCGTCGAGATACCGTCCGTGAGGAT
>CAZWKH010000020.1:0-15200 GCA_964633885.1 uncultured bacterium
CAGCGACCACTTGCACCCCAAGCAAGTGCGCTACCAGGCTGCGCCACGCCCCGACCGTAAGCCATGTTTTGGGGTCGGAAGACTATACACGAGCGCCTGAAAGACCTACAAGCCCCCGCGCTCTCCCGGCGGGCGCTTCAGGTCCTCGAGGAGGGCGCGCAACTCCCGCCGGACTTCGATCAGGGCCGCCGCGCGGTCCACCGAATCGAAGGAGAGCTCGAGCTGGTTCTGAATGGACTCGCGTTCGTCGGTGAGCCGCTTCTTTGCCCCCGCGATCGTGAGACCCTCGTCGTAGAGCATCTCCTTGATGACGAGCACCAGCTTGAGGTCGCGCTTCTGGTACATGCGGTTTCCGGCCTTGTTCTTGCGCGGCCGCAGCATCTTGAACTGGGTCTCCCAGTAGCGCAGCACATGGGGCTTCACCTTGGTCAGCGAGGCCGCCTCGCTGATCGAGTAGTACTTCTTGCCTTCGTTCTTGGGCTTCATGCTTTCCCCTCGCCCGCGCGCTGCGCGGATGGAGCCTCGGACTTGGGCTCCCGCGTCATCAGCGCGCGGATCGCTTCTCGGGGATCCTCCCCCTCGAAGAGCACCGCATGCACGCGATCCACGATGGGCGCCTCCACGCCGACGCGCCGGGCCAGGGCCTTGGCCGCGCGGGTGGTAGGCACCCCCTCCGCCACCATCGTCATCGACGCCAGGACATCCTCCAGCCGGCCGCCGCGGCCCACCGCTTCCCCCACATGGCGGTTGCGGCTGTGACGGCTCACGCTGGTGGTGACCATGTCACCCACCCCCGCGAGCCCGAAGAAGGTTTCCGGCCGCGCACCGAGCGCGACCCCCATGCGGGTCATCTCGGCAAGCCCGCGCGTCACCAGGGCGCCCAGGGTGTTGTCGCCAAAGCCGAGCCCGGCGGAGATCCCGGCGGCGATGGCGATCACATTCTTGAGCGCCACCGCGAGCTCCACCCCGAGGGTGTCGTCGTTGGTGTAGACCCGCAACCGCTCTCCGGCAAAGACCGCCTGGACCAGTTCCGCCGCCGCCCGATTCCGCGAGGCGGCGACCACCGCCGTGGGGTAGCCCAGGGCCACCTCCTCCGCGTGGCTCGGTCCCACCAGCGAGACGGCGGCGCGGTCGGGGCCGAACAGCTCCGCCAGCACCTGGAGCGGGAGCTTTTCCGTGCCCACCTCGAGCCCCTTGGCGACATTCACCACCGGCCCCTTCGGATAGGCCGGAGCGATCTCTCCCGCCACCCCGCGCAGGGCAAGGCTCGGAACGGCGAGCAGAGCGATCTCCGCCCCGGCCACGGCCTCGGCGGGGGTCTCCACGATGCGCATCCGCTCGGGCAGCATGCGCCCGGGAAGAAGCCGGCGATTCTCCCGGTCCCTCGCAATCGCCGCGCGGTCTTCCGACTCCAGCGTCCAGGCGGTCAGATCATGTCCGCCGTCTCCCAGATGCGCGGCCAGAGCCGTTCCCCAGGAGCCCAGGCCGAGGAGTCCGACTCTCATCGTTCGCCCCGCTCCGCGCCCGCTTCCGGGGTCTCGGCGCGCTTCTCCCAGATGGCCTGCTCCCGCCCCTCGCGCACGCGCCTCCAGTTCGTCCGATGGCGCAGCAGCACGAGGACCATGATGACCAGAGCAAGGCCGAGCACCCAGGGGGCGCGCGGCCCCAGAAGGTCGCGCGTCATCACCACGAAGACGGGCAGGACCAGGGCCGCGATCCCGGAAGCCACGGAGACCCAGCCGGTGAAGGCCAGCGCGGCCCCCCATACGAGGAAGGCGAGGAGCGCGCTCAACGGCGCGAGGCCGGCGAAGACGCCCAGCGCGGTGGCCACGCCCTTGCCCCCGCGAAACCCGGCGAAGGGGGTGAACGCGTGTCCGGCCACGGCGGCCAGACCGGCCAGCGCGGGCAGGCCGCCGGCCAGCGGTCCCGGGACGAGAGCCCGGGCGATGAGCACTCCCGCCGTCCCCTTGCCGATGTCGAGGAGCAGCACCAAGATCCCCCAACGCGCGCCCAGCACGCGATAGACATTGGTCGCGCCGAGATCCCCGCTCCCCTGGCGCCGCAGATCCACGCCATGGGCCTTTCCGACCCACAGGCTCCAGGGCAGGGAGCCCAGGAAAAACGCGAGGAGGAGGACGGCCGCCGCGATCATCGGCGCCTCGCCCGGAAGTCGATCCGCAGCGGAGTCGCGGTCAGCTCGAGCCTGGCCCGGAAATGGTTGCGCAGGTAGCTGCGATAGGACTCGGGAATCTCATCCGGCTGATTGACGAAGATGGCCAGGATGGGCGGCGCCGTCGCGACCTGCGTCGCGTAGTAGAGCTTGAGCGGCTTCCCGTTCTTGCGTACCGGCGGCTGCCGGCGGTCGGTCGCCTCCTTGAGATACTCGTTCAGGAGGCTGGTCGCCACCTCGACCTGCCGCTCCCGATACAGGGTGCGCGCCAGATCGGGGATCTGGCTCACCCGCTGCCCCGAGAGGGCGGAGACGAAGAGGATGGGCGAGCCGGGCAGCATCGGGAAGGCCTCGCGAATGGTGCGCGCGTAGGCGGCGGTGGTGCCGGTCACCTTGGTCACCAGGTCCCACTTGTTGGCCACGAAGATCGCGGACTTGCCGGCCTCCAGGATCATGAGCGCGATGCGCGTGTCCTGGCCGCTGATGGCCTGGCTCATGTCGAGGACGAGGAGCGCGATGTCGCAGCGGTGCAGGCTGCGCTGGGTGCGCAGCGTCGAATAGTACTCCACCCCGTCCGTCACCTTGCTCCGCCGGCGCAACCCCGCCGTGTCCACCAGAACGAACTCGGTGCCGTCGTAACGGAAGGGCACATCGATCGCGTCGCGTGTCGTGCCGGCCACGGGGTGCACGATCATCCGCTCCTCGCCGAGGAGCCGGTTCGCGAGGCTCGACTTGCCCACATTGGGGCGTCCGAGGAGCGAGACATGGATGGGCGGCGTCTCCTCGTCGCGGAGCGCGCGCCTGGGGAGCCGCTCCACGATTGCGTCCAGGAGTTCGCCGATCCCCCGCCCATGCTGACCGGAGATCTGCCAGGCGTCGCCGAGCCCCAGTTCCGCGGCCTCGGCGGCGAGTTCCTCCTGCCGCGGGCTCTCCACCTTGTTCGCGACCAGGAGCACCTTGCCCGCGTGGGGGCGCAGCTCCTGGGCGATGTCGCGGTCCAGCGCGGTCAGCCCCTCGCGGGCGTCCACGAGGAAGAGGATGACATCGGCCTCGTCCAGGGCGAGCTGAGCCTGGGCGAGGATCGCGGTCTCCATGGAGTCCACGGTGCCGGGCACCAGCCCGCCCGTGTCCACGATGCGCATCGGCACGCCGTTCCAGGCGCAGTCCGCTTCGCGCCGGTCGCGGGTGACTCCGGGCAGATCGTCCACCACCGCCTCGGCGCGGCCGATCACGCGGTTGAACAGGGTGGACTTGCCCACATTGGGACGGCCCACCACCGCCACCATGGGGAGCCGCACGCGTTTCACCAGGCCTCCCCCACCGGCGCGCCCAGGGCCCCGGCTTCCTCCGCCTCCAGATCCTGCGGCGCGCGAAGGATCGGCTGCCAGCTCGCCGCCACCTCCACGCGCAGTTCCCGCGCGAGATCGGCGGGAGCGAGGTCGTCCAGGAAGATCCCGTCTTCGTTCACCGACTCGTCCGGCAGCAGCACGAGATCCCCCGGCGCCGCGTGGGAGCGGGCCGCCTCGAGCAGGTCCCGCCCCCCGAGGAGCCCCGCCACCGTGGTAGGGCGGCCGAAGAGGCGGTTCTCCACAGCGACCATCTCGAGCGCGGCCTCGGAAAGCTTGCCGCGCAGGAGCGGCAGGAGCCCCCCCAGGATGGGCGCGAAGCTCTCACCGGTCAGGATCCACACCCGCCTCACTCCCCGCGCCCGCAGCGCTTCACCCTGCGGGACGGCCTCCTCGAAGAAGTCCGCCACCCCGCGCACCAGCCCCACGCCGTTCTCGCGCTGCGGAAAGCTCTCGTAGTAGGACGCGGCCGGGATCGGCTTGCCGGCGTTGAGGAAGAGCTCGTCGGCGACATAGCAGAAGGTCGTGCCGAGGCGCCGGCGCATGGCCCGCCCCATCCGGCGCACCTCCTCGCAGAGGCGGCGCGCCTCCACGCGGGTGAAGGTGCGCATCCCGGGAAGGCTCTCCCGGTGGCCGGTGAGCCCCACCGGCACCACCGCCACGCTCGCCACGCCGGGGTGATACCCGGCGAGGCCCTGGATGGTCTCCCGCAGGACATCCCCATCGTTGACGCCGGGCACGGCGACGATCTGGGTGTGGAGCGTGATGCCTCCCGAGACCAGCTGCTCGATGCGCTCGCGGATCTCCCCCGCCCGCTTGCTGGCCAGCAGCCGCTCGCGCACGGCGCCGTCCAGGGCGTGCACGGATACATAGAGCGGCGAGAGCTCCTGCTCGATGATCCGGGCGAACTCGTCCTCGCGCAGGTTCGTGAGGGTCACGAAATGCCCGTAGAGGTAGGAGAAGCGGTAGTCGTCGTCCCGGTAGTAGAGGCCCCTGCGCAGTCCCTGGGGAAGCTGGTCCACGAAGCAGAAGGGGCAGTCGTTGGCGCAGTGGCGCAGCGGCGGATCGGGGAACCGTAGCCCGAGCGGACGCCCGTAGCTGCGGGTGATGCGCCGGGTCTGCGGGGGGACCTCGCCCTTGGGATCCTCCAGCTCCAGATCGAGGACCTCCTCGCCCAGCCAGAGGTGCAGGTCGAGGAAATCGCGGACCCGCCGGCCGTTCACGGCCGCCACGCGCAGACCGGGGGCGAGCCCCGCTTCGGCGGCCAGAGAACCGGGCAGAACGCTCAGGATATGCACGCTTGGGCTCCGCCGCGGGCGAGGAGGCGCTCCCCTTCCCACGCCACATGATCCGAACCAAATAAGTTCATGCAGTAAAAAAGATTAGACTCGGCTTGTCAACGGGTTTCTGAAGGCCCCGCCGAGGCCCCCGCGCGGGGCGCCGGGGTGGCGCGGAAGGCGGCGGCCAGACGCCCGGAGGTGATCGAAAGGACTGGAGCGGGCGACGGGAGTCGAACCCGCGACATTCAGCTTGGGAAGCTGACACTCTACCAACTGAGTTACGCCCGCTCCTGAACGGCAGGCGGAGATTGAACCCGAATCCGGGGCGGGGTGTCAAGGCGGGGGCGGCGGCTCTTCTGCAGGGCGGCGCAACACCACCAGGGCCGGGGGGTGCCGCAGCGGGTTCAAGCGGGCCTGTCCTGTAGGGCCGCGATCACCCGGCCAAGTACCGCCGCCTCCGGCTCATCGCTCTCCACCTGCACCCAGGCCGCCCCCTCGAGTCCCCGGAACCAGGTCCGCTGGCGCTTGGCGTAGCGGCGGGTATTGACTGCAATGGCATCCGGCCAGGCGTCGCGGCTGAGTTCCCCGCGCAGCATCCGGATGGTCTCCGCGTAGCCCACGCTCCGCAGCGCCGGGATCTCCGGGCCCAGCCCCCGGGCCAGGAGCCCTCGCACCTCCGCCTCGAGCCCCGCCGCGATCATCTCCCCCACCCGCGCGCGGATCCGCGCCTCCAGGTCCTCCCGCCCTCGATCCAGCACGACGATTTGCGCCGGGATCTCCACGCGCCGCCCCTTGCGGCGCAGCTCGCTCACGGGGCGTCCGGTCAGCGCGATCACTTCCAGGGCGCGGGTCACGCGCTGCGCGTCGCGAGGGGAGGTGGCGGCCGCCGTGGCGGGGTCGAGCCGGACCAGTTCCGCGTGGAGCGCCTCCACCCCCTCGGTACGGACCCGCGCGCGCAGCGTCTCCCGCAGCGCGGAGTCGTGGGGCAGGCCCTCGTCGAGCCCGCCCAGAACCGCGCGCAGGTAGAGACCGGAGCCTCCCACCAGGAGCGGCTCCCACCCCCGCGAGCGGATCGCCGCGATCGCAGCCCGCGCGCGCCGGCCGAACTCCCCTGCGCTCAGCATCGCCTCCGGCTCGACTTCCCCGACCAGGTGGTGCCGGACGCTCTCCCTCTCCTCACTGGTGGGCGCGGCGCTTCCGATCTCCATCCCGCGATAGACCTGCCGCGAGTCGACGCAGAGGATCTCGGCGCGCAGATGCCCGGCGAGGGGAATGCTCACCGCAGTCTTCCCCACCGCGGTGGGACCGAGGAGCACGGGGAGCGGCTTCATCGCCGGGAAGATATCACGCCGCGGATGCGCGCGAACGCCTCGGCCCGCGGCAAGGTTCAAAGACGAGAGTCGGCACGGAGAAGCAGCGAGAGTCTCTTCATGGTTTCGAACTCCAGGTGATGAGTGCTTGACTAACGACACAATGCGGTCAGTCCGACCGCCCGAACCGGCGGTGGAGCTCGGCGAGCTCCAGCCGCAGAAACACCGGGCGCCCATGGGGGTCGCCCTGCGGCAGGCGCGTGGCGAAGAGCTGATCCACCAGCGCGTTCATCTCGGCCAGGGAGAGCTTCTGCCCCGCCTTCACCGCACCCTGACAGGCCACGGCCCGCGCCACGCGCTCGTTGACATCCATCGAGGTGGGCAGATCGTCCAGGTGATCCAGGACATCGTGCAGGAGCGCCCCTTCCCGCCACTCCCGCAGCCCCGCCGGGATGGCGTGCACCAGCACGGTGGTGCCCCCGAAGAGCTCCAGGTGGAAGCCCAGCTTCTCCATGACCGCGTGGGTCTCCAGGAGCAGCGAGAGCTCGTCGTGGGTCAGCTCCACCGTCTCCGGAAAGAGGAGTTCCTGGCTCGTGGTCCGCGACTCCGCGAAGCGGAGCATCGCCTGCTCGAAGAGCACCCGTTCATGGGCGGCATGCTGGTCGATCACCAGGAGGCCACCCTCGATCGCGGCCAGGATGTAGGTCTCGTGGAGCTGCCACATGCTGGCCAATGCCCGCCCCTGTGCCTCCCCGCCCTCCTCCTCCACCGTGACCGGTTCCGCCGAACGCGCCAGGGGAAAGGGCAGCAAGCCCGCGGGCAGAGTCTCCCGCGCGGAATCCCCCACTCTTCCGGCCCCCCCCGCCGGCGCCGCCGCAGGCACCAGCCGCAGCCCCGTGGATCCGCCGCCTTCTCCGGGGAGCGCGGCGGGCGGGCGCCACTCGGTAGAGGTCGTGAACTTGAGGGTCGGGAAGTGGCTCTCGACCCGGTCGCGCAGGAGGTGGATGAGGCGGGGATAGAGCTCGCGTTCCCGCAGAAGCCGCACTTCCCGCTTCGTGGGGTGAATGTTCACATCCACCTCCTCCGCGGGCAGACGCAGGTGGAGCACCGCTTCCGGATGGCGCGCAGGGGGGATGAGGTCCCCATAGCCCTCGCGCACCGCCACGCGCAGGAGAGGACTGGTCACCCAGCGCCCGTTCACGAGAAAGGTCTGATGGCTGCCGCGTGCGCGGGAGTCCTCTGGGGCGCCCAGAAAACCCTCCAGCGCGAAGCCGGGCTCCTCGGCCAGCACCGGGATCATCCGCGCCGCCTTGGCCCGGCCCAGGATCTGCCCCACGCGCTCGTGCAGGTCGGCCGCGGCAGGCAGGCACATGGACTCGCGCCCCTCCACCAGAAGCGTGAAGCTCACCTCGGGCCGCGCCAGCGCGTAGGCCTGCAGGAGCTGCGAGATATGCCGCATCTCGGCGGGCTCGCCCTTCAGATACTTGCGGCGGGCCGGGGTGTTGAAGAAGAGATCGCGCACCTCCACCGTGGTGCCGGTCGCGCGGGCGGCGGGGGTGGGCGCGCCGATGAGCCCGCCTTCGACCAGAATCTCCGCTCCCTCGCCGCTCGATCCGGCGCTGCTCGCCAGCCGAAGGCGCGAGACCGATCCAATGGCGGCCAGCCCCTCGCCGCGAAAACCCAGGGAGTCGATGCGGGTGAGGTCGTCCGGGTCCGCGATCTTGCTGGTGGCGTGGCGCTGCAGGGCAAGGAACAGCTCCTCGGGGGGGATCCCGCAGCCGTCGTCGCTCACCCGCAGCAGGCCGGCAAGCTTTCCCTCGATGGCGACCTCGATGCGGCGCGCGCCGGCGTCGAGGGCGTTCTCCACCAGCTCCTTCACCACGGAACCGGGTCGCTCGACCACCTCTCCCGCGGCGATCCGGCCCACCATCGATTCGGGCAGGACGCGGATCGGCCCACTTCTCACCACGCGGCTTCCTCGCCGGTCAGCGCGAGCTCCACCCGCCGCAGGCGCAGCGGCCAGCGCGGGTCCTCTCCCTCGAGCCTGAGATGGGCGCGCAGCCCCGGAGTCGGCTCCCAGCGCCGCCAGGGTGACCGCTCTCCCTCGAAGGTCGCGGTGAAGAGATCGCCTGGAAGAGTGAAGGTCCCCTCCAGCCCCAGGCCCTCCCCTTCGGCATGCACCAAGCGCCAGAGAGGTCCCTCGCGACGCCACATGAGAACTGCCGTCGCGGCGAGAATCTTGCGCACGGGGGCCACCCATCCCGCCAGCGCCGCGCTCTCCCCATGGAGGTCGGGCAGGCCCAGAGCAGCGAGGCCCCGGGCCTCGCGGCGCCAGCGCAGGAGATCGCGCAGCGCCATGTCCTCCGCCACCCGGGTCAGGGCAGCGACAGGGAGCTGGTCACTCCGCTCCCCGGCACCGCTCAGGCGGAACTCTCCGCATTCGGTCCGCAGGTGAAGCGCGTCGGCGGGCTCCTGCGGCCGGGGGCCCGGCGAGGGGCCGGTCCAGACCCAGGGCACCCAGCTGCCCAGGCCGCCGTCCCACCAGAGGGTGACCGCCGCGCCGCGGCCCAGGGCCTGCTCAGCCAGGTAGCGCAGCGTGGCCTCGGGACTCTCCCACACCTCGGCCGGGCCGGAGCCGCCGGCCGGAATGGCGGCAGCCGGAGCCGGGCCGGCGGACATCGGGGCCTGCTCCTCCTTGGGTCCTGCCGGAGGAGCGGCGACGGCAGTGCGGGAACCGTTGTCCGCGGGCGGGGTCGTGACCGGCTCAGGGCTTACGGGCTTCTCTTCGAGCGGCGTCGAGGCCGCGCGGGCGGGGGCGGGCCGGACTCCAGCCGGATCGTGAACCCCCCGGACCCCCGCGGAAGACGCGCGCAGGGCGACTTCCGGGAGGACGATATGCGCACCTGCTTCGTGCCAGGCCCTTGCCCAGACCGCCACCTCCTCGTTCGGGCTGGAGGGCACGACCAGGACATCGTCGGGGCGGGGCCGCGGCGGCTCGGTCAGCGCCGGAAGCTGGGCCACATCGGCCAGCCGGAGGATCAGCGCGCCGGGGTCGGAGTGCACCACCAGCACTTCCGGACGGGGCGAGAGCCGTGACAGCTTGGTGAGGACATCCACATCCTTGCCGGCAAGACCCATGAGCACATATCTGGACATGATCGGTTCTCCGCTGCTGCGATCACATGGGAAGCGAGGCTCGCGCGGAGGCGGCCGCTGCAGACAGCGCCGCGCTCACCACCGGACCGGTGTCGATGTCCGCCATGCACCGGAAATGAGACCGAGGGCATTCGGCCGAGCCATGCAGCGAGCAGGGGCGACAGGAAAGGTCCGCGACCTCCAGGACCTGATGCCCGTCTCCCGCCGGGACGAAGCCAAACGCGCGAACAGTGCAACCTAATAGTACCACCACTCGGACCCCTGCGGCGGATGCCAAATGCGCGAGGCCAGTGTCGTTGGCCACCACGACTCCAAGTGTTTCCAAAACCGCACCGACCGTAGCCAGGTCTTCGCGCAAAATGACCCAGTTCCCGTCCTCGGGCCACAGGGTCTTCCAGTCGCGCAGAAGATTCTCTTCCTCCGGGCCAAGAAAGACCGCCACCGGGCCGAGTCCCGCAGCGGCCAGCGCGCGTCCCGTCTCCACGAAGCGCTCGAGCGGCCAGCGTTTGGTGGCGTGCTTCGCGCCCGGCACGAGCCCGGCGGCTCCAGGCGGGACGCCGAGGGTCGCGGCGCGGGCCCGGGCGGCCTCGGCGGGGTGCAGGGAGGGCAGGGCCACCGCGTCCACCCCCACCGTCCGCGCGAAGGAGGCGGCCACGCTGTAGTCGGCGGGAGGGCCCCATCGATGGGTCCAGACGAGGAGCCGCCGCGCGAGCCCATGGCGCACCGGCCGGCGCACGCGCCGCAGCCCGGCCAAGGCCGCCAGGAGGCGCGTCCGGGAGGAGGCCTGCAGATCGAAGGTCTCCACATAGCCTTCCGCCCGCAGCCGCAAGGCCCAGCGCCGCAGACCGGGAAGGCCGCGCTCCTCGCGACGCCAGGCGTGCACCCGCCGTACGGCCGGATGGCCCTCCCAGATCGGGGCCCACTCGGACTTCACCAGCACATCGAGGCAGCCGTCCCCCCAGAGGGAGCGGGCGGCGTTGGCGGCGGCTGTGGCCAGCACGACATCCCCCAGCGAGCCCAGGCGGATGAGCAGGCGGGCGGACTCCTTCATCCCGCGCTCCGCGCCGCGGCCTTCTCCCTTCGCTTGGGGTCCGAACCACGCGCCGCCGCTTTCGACTTCCTGCCACGCCCGGCGCGCCCCGTCCTCGCGGCAGGGGCAGGCCGGAGCGCCGCCTCCAGCACCTCGCGGAGGTTGTCGACGAAGACGAACTCCATCGACCCGCGAATGTCCGGCGGCACATCGCCCAGATCGGCCTCGTTGTGGGCGGGAAGGATGATCCTGTCGATTCCTGCACGCTTGGCGCCGAGCACCTTGTACTTCAGCCCGCCGATCGGCAGCACGGTGCCCCGCAGCGAGATCTCGCCGGTCATGGCGGTATCCGCGCGCACCGCGCGGCCGCTCACCAGCGAGGCGAGCGCGGTGACCATGGCCACCCCCGCCGAGGGCCCATCCTTGGGCATGGCCCCCGACGGCACATGGATATGGGTGTCCACCTTGTCGAAGGCGACCTCCCTGCCGGCGGCGATCGCGTCGGCGTGAGCCCGGACATAGGACAGCGCGGCGACGGCCGATTCGCGCATCACATCCCCCAGGTGCCCGGTCAGCGTCAACTGGCCCCGGCCCGGCATGCTCGTCGCCTCCACGAAGAGGATTTCCCCTCCCACCGGGGTCCAAGCAAGGCCGGTGGCCACGCCGATCCGGTCCCGCCGTTCCCTCCGCTCGCGGAACACCCGTGGCTTGCCGAGCATCTCGACCAGGTTGCGACGCGTGACCAGCAGGTTCACCCGCTTGCCGCGCGCCACGCGGGTGGCGACCTTGCGGGCCACACTCGCGATCTGGCGCTCCAGCTCCCGGACGCCGGCCTCGTGGGTGTACTCGGAGGCGATCGCGGCCAGGGCGCGCCGGTCGAAGCGGAGCTGCTTGCCGGTCACGCCGTTGTCGGCCAGGGCCCGCGGGACCAGGTAGCGCCGGGCGATCTCCACCTTGTCGCCGGTGGTGTAGCCCGGAAGCTCGATGACCTCCATGCGGTCCCGCAACGGTCCCGGAATCGAGTACAGGACATTCGCGGTGGTGATGAACAGGACCCGCGAGAGGTCGTAGGGCAGGTTCAGGTAGTTGTCGTGGAAGCTGTTGTTCTGCGCGGGATCCAGCACCTCGAGCAGCGCCGAGGTCGGGTCCCCGCGGAAGTCCGCGCCCACCTTGTCGATCTCGTCCAGCATGAAGACCGGGTCCACCGCTCCCGCGGAAACGATGCCCTGAACGATCCGCCCGGGCATGGCTCCGATGTAGGTGCGACGGTGCCCGCGGATTTCCGCCTCGTCGTGGAGCCCGCCGAGAGACAGGCGGACGAAGGGACGCCCCAGCGCGCGGGCGATGGACTGCCCCAGGGAGGTCTTGCCCACGCCGGGCGGCCCCGAGAAGCAGAGGATGGGGCTCTTCGGCCGCTCGGTGAGCTTGCGCACGGCGAGGTACTCGAGGATGCGCTCCTTCACCTGGTCCAGGTCGAAGTGGTCGTCGTCCAGGATCTTCTCCGCCTTACCGATGTCGATCGCGGGCCGCTCCACCGCGAGCCAGGGCAGCTGCACCATCCAGTCGATGTAGGTGCGGGCCACCGTGACCTCGGCGGCCTGGGGGGGCATGACCCGCAGCCGCTCGAACTCCTTCAGCACCGCCTCCAGCGCCGCGGGCGGCATCCCCGCTTCGTCGATGCGCTTTCTCAGCTCCGCCAGCTCCGGGTTCTCCTCGTCCCCGCCCAGCTCCTTCTGGATCGCCTTCATCTGCTGGCGAAGGTAAAACTCCCGCTGCCCCTTCTCCATCTCCGTCTGCACCTGGTCCTGGATGCGCCGCCCCAGGGCAAGGATGTCCAGCTCGCGCACCATGAAGGCGGTGACCCGCTCCAGGCGTTTCTCGGGGTCCTCCTCCTCCAGCAACGCCTGCTTGTCCGCAAGCTCCAGGCTCAGGTTCGCGCCCAGAAAGTCCGCAAAACGCCCGCCGTCCTCGATGTTGAGAGCCACCACCTTGAGCTCGTCGGAGAGAGTGCTGGTGGCGTCCACCATCTTCTGGAAGAGCTCGAGGGCGTTGCGCCGCAGCGCCTCGATGCGGCGGGTGGCCGGCTTCTCGGCCGGCACCGCCTGGACGCGCCCCTTCAGGAAGGGTTTCTCCTGCATGATCTCCAGGAGCCGCACCCGGATCACCGCCTGCACCAGGAGGCGCATCCCCCCGTCCGGGAAACGGAGCATCTTGTGGATGATGGCCACGGTGCCCACCGGCGACAGATCTCCCGCCGCGCCGGGTCGCGGCGAGAAGAGGCCGATCATCTTCTCCCCCGCCAGAGCCTCGTCCACCAGGTCGAGGAGATGCTTCTCGCTCACCACGAGGGGGAACATCATGTAGGGGAAGGCCACCAGGTCCGGCGTCGGCACCAGGGCCAGCGTGTCCGGGATGCGCAGCGTCTGTCCCGAAGGGTCCGGAGCGACATGGGTGTTTTCGTCCATGTCCCTACTCCACCTCGATCTGCAGTTCTTGACCTGCGGCCTGGGGGCGCGGACGGAGCCGGATCTCCAGCACCCCGTCGCGATAGGTCGCCGTCCCCTCCGAGCGCGCGAAGCGCTCGGGAACCTGGATGCTGCGCGCGAAGGGACCCATCGCGATCTCCATCTTGTGGAAGGTCTTCCGGCCCGGAGGGGCCTCATCCCGACGGATGCCCCGCACGAGCAGGCCGTGTCCGCGCAGGAGGATCTGGATGTCCTCGCGGCGCACGCCGCTCAGATCCAGCCGGATGACGAAGGCGGACTCCGTCTCATAGGCGTCGGTGGCCGGATACCAGACCACATCCGCCTCGACGCTGCTCCGCCCGGGCTCCAGGAAGAGATGCTCCACCAGGTCCCGGAAGTTTCCCCAGCGATCCTCGAACTTCTCGGTGGCCACTGCCGCCTCCTACCAGGTCGATTCGTCCGCCATCGCCGCGTCGAAGACCATCACCCCGCCGAAGTCTTCGCGGCGATCTTCTTCCGTCTTGGTCATGAGGCCCGCGCCGATGAGGTTGTAGACGACCTCGCCCACATCCTCGCCGCGCCAGAGCCCCCAGTGGTTGAGGACGAGATGGGCCATGGGCCCGTACTCGGCCAGTGCCAGCTCCCGCACCCCGCTCAGGAGATCCGCGCCGGTCACATGCTCCGCGCGGCGCCCGGAGCGATGCCGCCGCTGGTAGTAGTCGAGGGCGGCCTGTACGAAGAAGTAGGCCTCCCGGGCGTAGCGCCCGTCCTTCACCAGCAACGCGTCGAGCGCCCGTTCATATTCTTCATGCGGATCGGTCACGGAGCCCCCGCCACGCCCTGGGCGCCGGGAATCGTGCTGCCCCAGCTCACGTCCCCCACGCGGCCCAGCACGGAGTCGCGCCGGAACTGGATGTCGTCCGGCTCCAGGTAATCCCGATTGAAGTGCAGCCCCCGGCTCTCCTTGCGCGCCGTGGCCAGCCTCAGCACGATCTCGGCCACGAGGGCGATGTTGCGCAGCTCGAGGAGGTCCGGGTCCACCGCGAAGCGCCGGTAGAACCGCTCCACCTCCTCCCGGATGGGGGCCAGGTGCTGCGCCGCCGCAGCCAGGCGCTCGTCCGCGCGCATGATGCCGACATAGTTCCACATGAGCCGGCGCACCGCGTCCCAGTTGTGGTTGATGATGACATCCTCGCGGGGAATTCCCGTGGTGGGGACGATCCACGGGTCGGCCGGAGGCGGCGGCGGCCCCTCCAGCCAGCGGGCGAGGTCCCGCGCCGCGCGGTCGGCAAAGACCAGGGCCTCGAGGAGCGAGTTCGAGGCCAGGCGGTTGGCCCCATGGAGCCCCGTATGCGCCACCTCCCCCACCGCGTAGAGCCGGGGGATGTCCGTGGCGCCGAGGCGGTCGGTGCGCACCCCGCCGCAGAAGTAATGCGCCGCGGGCACCACCGGGATGGGCTGCGCCGCGGGATCGATGCCGTAGGTACGGCAGCCCGCCATCACCTGGGGAAAGCGCTGCTCGAGGAACGCCGCCCCCAGCGCGGTGGCGTCCAGCCAGACATGCTCTTCTCCGCGGGTCTTCATCTCCTGGTCGATGGCCCGGGCCACCACATCGCGAGGCGCCAGATCGCGCAGCGGATGGTGGCCCTTCATGAACGGGGTGCCGTCCAGGGTTCGCAGGACCGCTCCCTCGCCCCGCAGGGCCTCGGTGATCAGGAAGCGACGGGCCCGGGGGTGATAGAGGCAGGTGGGGTGGAACTGCACGAACTCCAGATTGGAGACCCGCGCTCCGGCCCGGAAGGCCATGGCCAGTCCGTCCCCGGTGGCGATGTCCGGGTTCGAAGTGTAGAGGTAGACCTTCCCCGAGCCGCCGGTCGCCAGCACCGTGGCCTTGGCCTGGAAGGCGATCACCGAGCGCGCGTCGGGCGTGAGCACATAGGCTCCCCAGCAGGCTTCCCCATCCTGGGACGCGCCGCGCACCATGCGCGAGGCAAGGATCAGGTCCACGGCGAAGTGGTGCTCGAGGACGGTGATGTTCGGGCGCGCCGCGACGGCGGCAAGAAGGGCCTTCTCCACCTCCGACCCGGTGCGGTCCGCGGCGTGCACGATCCGCCGCACCGAATGCCCTCCCTCGCGCCCCAGGGCCAGCTCCCCGTCGCTGCGCTGGCTGAAGTCGACTCCCAGATCCTGGAGCTGCCGCACCAGGGCGGGTCCCTCCTCCACCACCAGGCGCACCACCTCGGGGTGGCAGAGCCCGGCCCCCGCCTCGAGGGTATCGCGCAGGTGGAGGTCGGCATGGTCCTCGGGAGCCAGAACCGCCGCGATCCCCCCCTGGGCGTAGTTGGTGTTGGATTCCGGCCGTTCCTTCTTGGTGACCAGGGTCACGGAGCCCCGGCGGCTGGCCTCCAGCGCGGCCCAGAGACCGGCCAGGCCGGTTCCGAGC
>CAZWKH010000021.1:0-14859 GCA_964633885.1 uncultured bacterium
CCTGGGCGCCCTCGGGGCTCTTGCCGGCTGCGGGGACCACCCCGAGGACCGCCTCGTGCCCAACTCCCCGCCCTCGGTGCGCATCACCGGCGGTCCTCTGGAGGGCACCAAGGCGGCCTACACCGCGCAGGTCTACTGGACGGGGTGGGACGACGACGGGGTCATCCAGCACTACGAGTACGCGGTGGATCCCCCGCCGGTCTTCACCCTGGAGGAGATCAGCAATCCGGAACGGTTCGCGGACATATCGGTGCGGGTGATCCCCGGTCCCGCCCTGGGCCTCGACACCCTACGGATCTCCAGGGTCGTGGACGGGGTCGCGCACTCCTTCCGCTGGATCCAGACCGGCGCCTACAGTCGGTCCTTCGAGTTCCAGACCCCGGAGGCCGACTCGGTGAACGCCGGCTCCGCGCGGGTGCCGGCCGACTCCTTCTCCGGCCTGCACACCGTCTACCTGCGCGCGCGCGACGACGACGGCGCCTACTCCGCGACGGCGGAGCGGCTGGCCTACACCGCCATGACGCTGGTGCCCGAGTCCTTCGTCACCCAGCCGATCATCAGCGCGAACATCCTGTCGGTGGGGGCGACGATCACCGTGCACTGGGACGGCATCGACGCCGATTCGCCGGACCCCAGGAAGAAGCCGGTGGGCTACATCTACCGGCTCCTCAACCTGGACAGCCTGCGGCCGGCCCCGTCGCTGCTCCATGTCCAGCCCTCCGTGCTGTTCAACCCGGCGGGGCGTGAGAGCTCCTGGACCTACCAGAGCGCGGACACCCTGCGGCGCACCTTCTACCTCAACACGAAGGACCGCTACCTCTTCGGGCTGCGCGCGGTGGATCTGGCCGGCGCCGTCGAGCCCTTTCTCGACTACGGGCGCAACGCGTTCAAGTTCCAGTCCTTCGCGGGGGGCGGCAACCCGACCCTCGTCTTGTCCGAGCCCTCCCTCGGCTCCTTCGAGTACCGGGGCACCGGGACCACCTACGAGGTGGATGTGCCGCTCGGGGCTTCGCTCCGCTTCACATGGACGGCCTCGGCGGAAAACTACGGAGGCACCATCGACGGGTTCAGCTACGGGGTGGACATCCCCGACCTGGACCGCGAAGGCCCCACTTCGGGCTGGAGCGGCTGGGGGATGTTCTACGCCAACTTCCAGCCCATCGTTTTCCGCACGCCCGGGGTGCATGTGGTCTATGTCCGGGTGCGGGATGTTTCGGGCAGCGTCACCCTCGCCGTGCTCATCATCAATGTGCTGGACTTTCCCCTCGATCGCGAAATCCTGATCGTGGACGACTCCCTCGACCGGTCCGGCCCGGCCGATGCGGAACACGACGCCTTCTGGGACGCGCTGCTGACGGACTCCGGGCGCTTCGACCCGACCGACCGCTTCGTCCACGCCGCGCACGGCGCGAACGACATCTACTCCCCGACCCCGCTGCCCCCCGTCCTGGCCGATCTGGGGCGCTACAGGGCCATCATCTGGACCTGTGCCGGGAGCGGATACAACGGCCAGACCGCGCTCTTCTCATCGACGGTGACCCGCAAGCACCTGGGCGCCTACCTGCGTGCGGGGGGGAAGCTCTGGCTGACCGGCAGCATGACCGTCGCGGCCTCGATGCCCTCCGCCAACGCGACCAACGCGGATCTCGTCTACCCGAAGTCCCCCGAGCGTGGTATGTTTCCCTTCGACTTCCTCAAGCTCTACTCGTCCCGGATCGAGAACGACAAAGGGCTTCGGAAGAACAACAACCTCATCGGGGTGGCCCCCTTCCCGGGAAAACCGGAGATCTATCCTGCCATGGGCGTCGATCCGGTCAAGATCGGTCCATTCAAGAGCGGGGTGAGCCACGGCGACGCCGTCTTTGACCCCATCTACGGCCAGGACCAGACGGATTTCACGGGCACGATCGACTCGGTCTATGTTTATGAGGCCTACTACACGGGCTCCCTGTACAACCGCAAGCTGAACGCCATTCGCTGGCACGACCCCGATCCCGCGCGGCGCCAGGGACGAACCCAGTGGTTCGGATTCCCCTTCTACTTCATGAACAAGGAGCAGGCGCAGGAGACCTTCAACCGCACCATCGACTGGTTCCGCGAAGAAGGACCGCCGTGAGACCCGGCGGGGTTCTCGAGGGCCGCCGCCTCCTCCCGGCGGCCGCGGCAATCATCGGACTCCTCTCGGCCTGCAGCCCCCCCTCGGAGGTCCCCGCAGCCAATCTTCCGCCGGGGGTGAGCATTACCGGCGGGCCCCTGAACGGATCCACGAGTCCCTACACCGCCCGCGTCTACTGGGCCGGTTGGGACGACGACGGCGTGGTCACCGCCTACGAGTACGCCGTCGACCCGCCGGCCGACTTTTCGCTCGAGGAAATCGGGCACCCGGAACGCTTCCCCGACATCTCCGTGCAATGGATCCGGGGGCCGCAGGCCGGGCTGGACACCCTGGTCGTCACGAGGCAGGGCGCCGCCGGCGCCGCCTCCTTCCGCTGGATCCAGACCCGGGACTACAGCCGCTCCTTCGAGTTCCCGACACCGCGGGCGGATTCGTTGAACAGCGGCTCCACCATCGTCCCCGCCGGCACATTCTCCGGGCTGCACACGGTCTGCGTGCGGGCGCGCGACGACGACGACGCGACCTCCGACGCGGCCCGCCTGAGCTTCACCGCGGTCACACTGGTCCCCACTTCGAAGATCCGGCGCCCGATCGTCTCCGCCGCGGTCCTCACCACCGGCACCACGGTGACGGTGGCCTGGGAGGGAGAGGATCCGGACGCCTCCAATCTCCGGCGCGACCCGGTGGGGTACCTGCACCGCCTCATCGACCTGGACTCCCTCGTTCCCACCCCGTCCCTGCTTCATGTCCAGCCGTCCGTCCTCCTTGCCCATGCCGGGAGAGAAAGTGTGTGGACCTACCGGGACGCGGACACGACGCAGACGACATTCCACCTCAACAACCGCGGGCGGTACCTGTTCGGGGTGCGCGCGGTGGACGAGGCCGGCGCCGTGGAGCCGTACCTGGACCTGGGAAGGAACGCCTTCCGCATGCAGGCCCTGGGCAGCGCGGGCATGCCCAGGCTGCGGATCAGGGAGGCAACCGCCGGAGTGTTCGACTTCCGGGGCACCACCGGGGCGCTGGAAGCCGAGGTGCCGGCCGGGGCGCCCCTGCGCTTCACCTGGAGCGCGTCGGCGGAGGAGTACGGCGGCGTGATCGAGGGCTTCAGCTACGGCTTCGACATCGCCGACCTGGAACGGGAGGGACCCGCCTCCGGCTGGAGCGGCTGGGGGATGACCACGGGCATCTATCCCTCACGCGTGTTCCGCGAACCCGGCATCCACACCCTCTATGTGAGGGCGCGCGACGAGAGCGGCGCCATGACCATCGGAACCCTCGTCCTCAAGGTGCTCGACTTCCCCATGGATCGGGAGGCTCTCCTCATCGACGACTCCTCGGATCGCACCACGAACCCCACCGATGCCGCACACGACGCCTTCTGGGTTTCGGTCTTCGAGGACGCCGCCGTCTTCGGCAGCGAGCCCATGCATGTGCACTCCACCTACGGCGCGAGCGACACCTTCTCCTTCACCCCGTACCCGGTACTGATGAGCGTGATGGGACGCTACCGGCTGCTGATCTGGGCCTGCAACGGCTCCGGGTCCAACGGGGACACCGCTCTGCTCCGGGCCTGCTCCCTGTCGAACCACCTGGCCTGGTACCTGCGGGCGGGCGGCAAGCTCTGGGTCACCGGGATCTACACCCTGCCGTCCACCACGCCCATCCTCTTCCAGAGCGGTTGGCTCAACGGCGCCGATTTCATCTACCCCAAGGCCCCCAAACCCGGTTCCTTCGCCTACGACTTCCTCAAGCTCCGCTCGGATCGCATCATGAACGACAGGGGCGCTCACGCGGGCGACCTGCTCACCGGGGCCCTGCCCCTCGAGGACCGGGACCCGGTCTATCCGATCCTGGAGATCGACCAAGACAAGGTGGGCACGCTGAGGGCGGGGGTGAACTGCGTGGACGCGGTGATCGATCCGATCTACTGCCGGAGCGACGAGGGATGCGTGGGAATACTCGATTCCCTGTTCGTCTATCGCGCCGTCAAATCCACCTCGCTCTACAACAACAAGCTCGTCGCGACCCGCTGGCACGACCCGGATCCCGCGCGCGAGCACGGCCGGGTGCAGTGGTTCGGCTTCCCGCTTTACTACATGAAGCACGAGCAAGCTGTGGAGGTCTTCCGGCGGTCCATCGCGTGGTTCCGCGAGGAGACCCGGCCCTAGATCCAAGGCGCCGCCGGGCGGATCCCGGTCAGTCCCCGAGGTATCTCTCGAGCCAGCCCAGCACGGTCCCCCACCAGGCCCGGCGGTTCCTGGGCTTGAGCACCCAATGCCCCTCGTCCGGGAAGTAGAGGAACTTGGAGGGGACCCCGCGCCTCTGCAGGGCGGTGAACATGCACAGTCCCTCGCCGGCAGGGCAGCGGAAGTCCTGCTCGCCCTGCACCACCAGAGTGGGAGTCCGCATGGACTCGACATGCAGGTGCGGGGACCACTTGCGGTATTCCTCGGGAGCCTCCCAGGGGGCCCCGCCGAACTCCCACTCGGTGAACCAGAGCTCGTCGGTGGCGTAGTCCATCATCTCCGTGTTGAAGATGCCGTCGTGGCTCACCAGACAGCGGAAACGGTCCGTCTGCCCCGCGATCCAGTTGACCATGTAGCCGCCGAAGCTTGCTCCCGCCGCCGCGGTGCGCTCCCGGTCGCAGAAGGGGAAGGAGGCCAGAACATGGTCGAAGCCCCGGACGAGGTCCTCGTAGCAGGCCCCTCCCCATTCTCCCCGGATGGCGTCGGTCAGCTCCTGGCCGTAACCGGTGCTGCCGCGCGGGTTGATCATCGCCACGACATAGCCCGGCGAGGCGAAGAGCTGCGCGTTCCAGCGCTCGTGGAAGTCGGGGCCGAACATCCCCTGCGGGCCGCCGTGGATGAGGAACACCACGGGGTAGCGGCGCCCCGGCTCGAAGCGGGGCGGTTTGACCAGGAAGCCGTGGAGCGGAGTCTTGCCCGCCCCCTCGTAGCGGAATTCTTCCACCGGCCCGAACTCGAGACCGGTCAGAAGTTCACGGTTGAGCCCGGTGAGCGCGACGGCCTCGCCGCCCTCCGCCGACACCTTGTGGATCTCGGGCGGGGAATCGATGCCCTCCCGCCCGAACACCAGCCACTTCCCGTCGGGGCTCACGGCGGGATCGTGGTCGGTGGGGCCGTGGGTGAGCGGACGCGGCGTGCCGCCGGACGCGGCGACCGCGTAGAGCCGCGTGCGCCCCTCATCCTGCACGGAGAAGAAGAGTTGCTTCCCGTCGGGGCTCCACACCAGGGGCCCCGCCGAGCGGTCGAACCCGGGGGCGACCTCGGTCAGCTTGCCGGTGCGCCGCTCCAGGAGCAGGATCTCGCGCCTGTCCGCCTCGTAGCCCGGACGCCGCATCCCGAGATACGCGATGCGGGTCCCGTCCGGGGAGTAGGCCGGGAAGCCGTTCCCGCCGTCCCAGGGGCTGATCCGCTCCGGCTCCCCCCCCTCGGCGGGCACCACCCAGAGATGACTGCTGGTGGAGAGGGCCTGAGCCTCCTCGCGCAACGAGACGAAGCAGATCTCCTTGCCGTCCGGGGACAGGGCGTAGTCCGGCTCGCCGGTGAGGGAGCGCGGCGGCACCGGATAGGGACCGGGGGTGAGATCGCGGGCCGCTCCCGTCTCCACTTCGATCACGAATAGGTGGTCGATCTTTCCCTCGGTCCAGGAGTCCCAATGCCGGAACATGAGGGCGTCGATCTCGCGCGGCCGCACCTTTTCCTTCTCCGCGGCGGCTTCCCGCCGGGCGATCTCTTCCTGGTCGTTGGTGTCCGCGTAGACCGGAGAGATGGCGAGAAGGCGCCTGCCGTCGGGGAACCAGACCGGCCTCTGCGCGCCGAGCTTGAGGTCGGTCACCTTGCGCGCCTCGCCGCCCTCGGTGGGGAGAACCCAGATCTGCGCGGTCCCGCTGCGGTTCGAGGTGAAGGCGATCCAGCGGCCGTCGGGCGAGAAGGCGTGGTCCCCGTTCGAGGTCCCCTGCCGGGTGAGCTGCGCGGGCTCGCCGCCGGCCAGGGGCACGCGGTGGAGGTGGCTCAGGTTGCGGTTCTCCTCCAGGCTCGGCCGGCTCGCCGCAAAGACGACCCACCGCCCGTCCGGGGAGACCCGCGGCCTGCTCGCCCGCTGCATGGAGAGAAGATCCTCGAACTGCATCGGCCGCTTCCGCGCGTCGCTCACCTCGCACCCCCCGCCGGATTCTCCGGCTTCCGGGCCGGGACCTCCCAGATGTCTCCCGCATGGAGGAGCGCATGGAGGTCGCCCTCGCCCTTCGTCTCGCGCACCTTGCGCAGCTGATCCCACATCGCCCGCTCGAGCGCCGGGGCCTCCACATCGCGGAACACGCCGATCGGCACCGGATACCCTGGCGGCTCCAGCCGGCTCAGGGCGAAGGCCAGCGTCGGATCCGGTCCATGCGCGTCGTGCACCACGATGTCCGCTTCGGTCACGCCCTCGCCGAGCGTCGCGATCTCGAAGCGGCTCCCCGTCCAGCGCAGACCGCGGTTGCGCTCCCTGCCGAAGAGGATGGGCCGGCCCTGCTCCAGTTCGATGTTCATGTCCGCCCGCCGGTCCTTCTCGGTGAAGCTCTCGAACGCCCCGTCGTTGAAGATGTTGCAGTTCTGATAGATCTCCACGAACGCGGTCCCCTCATGAGCCGCCGCCGCGCGGAGCACCTCCATGAGGTGCTTCTGATAGACGTCCACGGAGCGCGCGACGAAGGTCGCCTCCGCGCCCAGCGCCAGGCTCAAGGGCCGCAGCGGGCGGTCGACCGACCCGAAGGGCGTGGACTTCGTGCGCTTGCCCAGCTCCGAGGTCGGCGAGTACTGCCCCTTGGTCAGCCCGTAGATGCGGTTGTTGAACATGAGGATCTTGAGCCCCAGGTTGCGCCGCATCGCGTGGATGAGGTGGTTGCCCCCGATGGACAGGGCGTCCCCGTCGCCGGTCACCACCCAGACGCTCAGCTCGGGATTGGCGATCTTCACTCCGGTGGCCACCGCCGGAGCCCGCCCGTGGATGGTGTGGAACCCGTAGGTGTTCATGTAGTAGGGGAAGCGGCTGGAGCAGCCGATCCCGGACACGATCACGAACTTCTCCCGCGGGATCCCGAGCTGGGGAAGCACCGTCTGCACCGCGTTCAGGATGGCGTAGTCCCCGCAGCCGGGGCACCAGCGCACCTCCTGGTCGCTCTGGAAGTCCTTCTTGGTGAGCGGCACGGCGCCCGCTGCCCTGTCCCCGGTCCCGCTCATGAGCGATCGCCCTCCGTGAGTTGCAGGACCCGGTCCAGGATCTCGTCCACCGTGAACGGCTTTCCCTGCACCTTGGCGAAGGGGATCGCGTCGACGAGGTATCTCCCGCGCAGGAGGAAGGAGAGCTGGCCCATGTTCATCTCGGGCACCAGCACGACGCGGAACCTGTGCAGCACCTCGCCGAGGTCCCGCGGCAGCGGGTTGAGGTGGCGCAGGTGGAGGTGCCCCACCGAGAGCCCCCGGGCCGCCGCCTCCTCGGCCGCGCCCCGCAGCGCGCCGAAGGTGCCGCCCCACCCCACCAGGAGGACCTCGCCCTTCTGCGCGCCGTAGATCTCCACCGGCGGGATCTCCTGGGCGACCCGCTCCACCTTTTCGGCCCGCAGCCGCACCATCTGCTCGTGGTTGAGGGCGTCGTAGGAGACATTGCCCGATCCGTCGCTCTTCTCGATCCCGCCGATCCGGTGCTCCGCCCCCGGCGTGCCGGGCAGGGCCCAGTTGCGTGCCAGGGTTCGCGGATCGCGGCCATAGGGGAGGAACGGCTCCCCGGCCTGCGGCGCCGTCGCCGGAGCCACGGCGATCTCCGGCAGATCCTCCACCCGGGGAATGCGGAAGGGCTCCGCCCCGGTGGCGATGTAGCCGTCGGTGAGGAGCACCACCGGCGTCATGTACCTGAGCGCGATGCGCGCCGCCTCGAAGGCCATCCAGAAGCAGTCGCCGGCCGTGGCTGCCGCCAGCACGGGCAGAGGCGACTCGCCGTGCCGCCCGAAGAGGGCCTGGAAGAGATCCGCCTGCTCCGGCTTGGTGGGGAGCCCCGTCGAGGGCCCGCCGCGCTGGATGTTGACGACCACCAGAGGCAGCTCCGTCATCACCGCCAGCCCCAGGGCCTCGCCCTTCAAGGCCATGCCCGGACCGCTGGTGGTGGTGACGGCCAGCGCCCCGGCGAAGGCGGCGCCGATCGAGGAGGTGACGGCCGCGATCTCGTCCTCCGCCTGGAAGGTCACCACACCGAAGTTCTTGTAGCGGCTCAGTTCGTGGAGCACATCGCTGGCCGGCGTGATCGGGTAGGAGCCCTGGAAGAGGGTGAGGCCGGAGCGGCGCGCGGCGCACACCAGCCCCAGGGCCAGGGCCCCGTTGCCGGAGATGCTCCGGTAGGTCCCCGGCTCGAGAACGGCCGGCGGGACCTCGTAGGTGGTCTGGAAGAGCTCCGAGGCGCGTGCGTACTCGATCCCCCCCTTCATGGCGAGGAGGTTCGCCTCCACCAGGTCGGGGCGCGCCGCAAACTTGCTCTCGATCCACTTCACCGAGGTCGCCGGCGAGCGGTTGTAGAGCCAGTACATGATCCCCAGCGCGAAGAAGTTCTTGCAGCGGTCCTTTTCCTTGGGGGTGAGCTGCGTCCCCTCCAGGGCCTTGCGGGTCAGCTCGGTGAGGGGAACCGCCACCACGCGGAACGCGTCGAGGGAATGATCCTCGAGGGGGTTCCCCGCGTAGCCCACCCGCTCCAGGTTGCGCTGGGTGAAGGCGTCCAGGTTGACGATCAGGATCCCGTTGGGGCGCAGGTCCGCCGCGTTGAGCCTCAGGGCCGCCGGGTTCATGGCCACCAGCACATCGGGGCGCCCCCCCGGCGTGTGGATGTCGTGGCTCGAGAAACGGATCTGGAAGCCGGATACGCCGGGCAGGGTGCCCGCAGGGGCGCGGATCTCGGCCGGGAAGTCCGGAAGGGTGGCGAGGTCGTTGCCGGCGATGGCGGTCGTGGTGGAGAACTGCGTCCCGGTGAGCTGCATCCCGTCGCCGGAGTCCCCGGCGAAGCGGATCACGACATCGTCCAGCTTTTCTGGGGTCGCGGTGTCTCGGGTTCTGGCGTCCATCTGGGTGATCCGTGCGTGGTTGGTGTTCAGCCGGCCAGAATGCGCTCGAGGCGGCGGGCATGGGCCCGCACCGAGGGATCGCTGTGCCCGGCGTAATCGCGAACGGCCCGCAGGAGACCTCGCTTCTGCCTCGAGGAGCCGTGGCCGGAGCCGAACCAGAGCTCCACCTGCCGCTCGATCTGGCGGGTCACCGGCCGCGCCGCCGAGGCGCCGTCGTTGAGCCAGCGCGCCATCTCGTCCAGCGCGACCTCGGGGTGGCTCAGGTAGAGGCTCTGGCAAAGGACATGGCCGAGGAGCCGCCGCACCCGAAGGTGCCGCTCCCCCCGCAGCACCCGCAGCACCTTGAGCGTGGAGCGCGGGTCGGTTCGGGCCGGCACCTCCAGCCCATGCAGCGCCGCCCAGCGCCGCCAGGGATCGCGATGGGCGAGCCAGGGAGTGATGAGCCGGAACATGTCCCGGGGGGCACGGCCCCACATCCAGTACAGCTCGTCCATGATCGCGACCCAGGGCCGGCGCCCCGGCAGCGAGGCCACGCGCCCCATCTCGCGCACGAAGGCGCGGGGGTCGTCGTCGTAGAGGTAGGCGCGGGCATAGAGCACCGCGGTACGCACCCCCAGCCGCCGGTCGCTCTCGAAGTCGCTCAGGAATTCGTCGGCGGCGGTGCGCCGGGCCCTTCCGCACCGGGCCAGCGCATAGCCGAGGTGGTTGAGACGGTCCAGGTCGTCGGTCGCACAGAGAGCCGTCAGGCGCCGCTTGGCCTCCCGCCCGGGCCAGGCATCGAGGGATTCCCACACCGCAGCCTTCAGGTCCCGAGTATCCGGACGGGAACTCCTGCTCACACCGCTACTCCTTCACGCGATGCCACACGCAGCGCAAAGCCTCCGGCATGATAGGTAAAGCCGGCAGGGTTCGCCAGAGTATTTTGGAGCACCGCCTCGCGGCGGGAGCAGTCGGGGGGGCATGCCGACTCTCGCGGGGGCGCCGGCGGCGGCGGGCGCGGGTCCGCGCTCCCGAAAAGAGCAGGGCCCCTTCACCGATCCATCGGTGAAGGGGCCCCGGAGTCGAACGGTCACCCGAGGTAGGCGAATGCCTCTCAGTACAGGTTCTTGATCCTTCCCCAGGTGGAGGATTCGGTCGCGACGGGCTGGGTCACATCGAGCTTCGTGTCGGACATCCCGAAGTAACCCTGGTTGCGCTGGGTCTGAGGAACAAACATCGTGGAGACGCTGAAGTTGCCCGTGTTCACCCCGATGAACCCGACCCCGAACTGGCTCACCCGATTGAAGAGCGTCCCTCCCGTGAACTGGAAGTCCGCATTCTGGGTTCCGGTGCTGCTGATGGTGGTGATGCGGAAGCCGGAGAAGGCTCCCTCCAGGATCATCGTGCCGTCCTGGAAGGTGGCCATATCGACGAAGTCCGCATCCGGGCTGCTGTCCTCGTAGATCCGGAAGACCCCCCCGCTGTAGTTGGTCAGGTAGTAGGAGGTGAAGGTCGTCCCCTGGGAGATCAGGTCCGTCATGACATAGGTGTACTCGATCCCGGCAGCGTTCGGGTCCAGGTCCGCGAAGGGATCGTTGAAGACGACCACCTTGCCGACGATGGTGAGCATGTCACCGGCCGTCGAGGTGTGGTCCCCGGCCGTCCGGGTCCCCTCCTTGGCGTAGCTGGCGGCCCCAAAGTCCACAACGGGGTTGGTCAGCGCCCCGGCCACCCCAGAAAGCGCCACGACCAGAGCGGCCGACAGCGCCGCAGTCAGCATGTAGCGATGGCTATTGCGCATGATCTACTCCTCCCCCAAGAACTTGTGCTTGAGATTCCCCCAGGTGCTCGGCTCAGTAGCGACCGGCTCCTCGAGGAAGAGCGATCCGTCGATCTGCCAGCTGTAGCCCTCCGGCACCGGAGTGCCCGGCAGCGGGAAGGCCCGCAGCCCGGCCAGGGTCCAGCCCGTTCGCTGCGGCTTGGGAATGTGGCTCAGCTGGGCTCCACGAACGAAGTTGACCGTTCCCTCGACGCTTCCTTCACCCGTGGCCAGGTCGAAATAGACCGCCATGCTCGTGATGTCGGCCCCAATCTCGAGGGTCCCATCGGTCCAGGTGCTGGGAGCGACCGCGTTGGGAGGAGTCGCGCCGTAGTCGGCGGCGGTTCCTCCCACCAGCGGATCCCCGTACACATCGAAGGTCCCCCCGCTGAAGGTCAGGATCACGAAGGTACCCATCGTGTCCGCCTGGGAGATGCAGGCCCCCGTGACATAGAAGGTGTACTCGTTGTTGGCGTAGTCGAATGTCAAGTAATCGGAATCGACCCAGGGAACATAGCCGAGCGCGTTGTAGCAGCCGGTCGGATTCCAGTAGTCGTAGCCGTAGAAATCCAGGAAGAGGACGGCAGCTCCAGCCGCAACGGCGAATACGACCACCGCCGCAAGGGCCAGGACCGCGCCCCGGAATTTCAAGGTCTTCATGCGGACCTCCTCGGATATGCGCACCCCACGCGCACTTCGTCGCAACGCTGCACAGACATAGAGCAGGAGGCAGCACCCCCCACCGATGAAGGTAATCGCCGATCTCGAGTCCGTTGCCCCGTGGGCGTCAGTTTACCGCACCCCGTCTGATCCTTCAACACTTGATCCGCTTCTTGTGTCTCTCGACCTGCACCGCTCTCAGATCTCCCGACACCCCGTGAAATAGTGCAATCCTTATCCGGTTAGCGTAATCGATAACCGTGACGCCGATTGCCGGGTCGAAAGCCGCACCTGCCCTGATGTAGAATGCAGTATCCCGCTGGACCGCTCCCTGTCTCGGAGATGAGAGGGATCATGAACATCGGCCTGGTCATCGTCGGAACTCTTGTCATTCTTGCTCTGGGGTACAGGCTTCACGGTGGATTCGTGGCCAGGGTGCTGGGCATCGACCCCAGGCGCCCCACTCCGGCGGTCACGATCAACGACGGGGTGGATTTCGTCCCCACCCGGACACCGGTGCTTTTCGGGCACCATTTCGCGTCCATCGCCGCGGCCGGGCCCATCGTAGGGCCCACCCTGGCCGTCATTTACGGGTTCATGCCCGCTTGGCTCTGGATCGTCTTCGGGGTGGTGTTCATCGGCGCCGTCCACGATTTCACCGCGCTCTTCGTGAGCATGAGGGAGCGCGGCCGATCCACCGCGGAGGTCGCCCGGGCCACCCTCGGGCGGAGCGGCTTCCTCTTCTACCTGGCCTTCGCCGTGCTCCTGTGCATCCTGGTCTGCGCGGCCTTCCTCCAGCTGGCCGCGGTGGCGCTCACCTCGGTGGTGCCCCTGGCGACCGTCGGGCTGCCGGCGACCCAGACCCTGCTGCGCACCGTCACCCGCGAGGGAGTGACCAGCGCTCAGCTCGGAGGCATCGCCTCCACCTCGGTGATCCTCATGACCCTGACCGCGCCCCTGGTGGGATGGCTGCTTTACAAGAAGCGCGCTCCGATCCCCGCGATGAGCGTTCTGGCCATGGTCATCGCGGCAGGATCGGTCCTGGTCGGGTTCCGGGCTCCCATCGCGATCGCCCCCGGGACCTGGATGGCCATCCTGGCGGCCTACACCGTGCTCGCGGCGGCGATCCCGGTGTGGCTCGTGCTCCAGCCGCGCGACTTCGTGAATGTCCACTTCCTCTACCTGGGGCTGGCGGCCATGGTCGCAGGGATCCTGGCCGCCGGCCTTCGCGGGGTCACCGTCGACGCTCCGGCCTTCCAGTTCACGCCGGAAACCTTCGCAGCGATCGGGTCGGTGTGGCCCTTCCTGTTCGTCACCATCGCCTGCGGCGCAGTGTCCGGGGCACATGGACTCATCTGCGGGGGTACCACCTGCAAACAGATCGATTCGGAGCGCGCCGTGCGCACGGTGGGATACGGGGCGATGCTCCTGGAAGCGGTGCTCGGAGTCTGCGTCGTCCTGGTGGTCCTGGGTGGACTGGGCTACGCCGGGTACCACCAGATCGTCTGGCCCGCCGAGGGGAAGGGGAACGCCCCCCTCGCCTTCGCGCTGGGGGTGGGCAAGACCCTGGAGAAGGGGTTCGGCCTCTCGGCGGTCTACGGCACGCTCTTCGGGATCCTGTTGCTCGAGGGCTTCGTCATCACCACCATCGACACCCTCATCCGCCTCTGCCGCTATCTCCTGGAGGAGCTCTGGGAGAACTTCCTGCCCTCTCCCCCGGCCCTGCTCCGCAACCGCATGGTCAACTCGCTGATCCCGGTGGCGGGAATGGTCCTGCTCGCCTACACGAACGGCTACGCGGCGATCTGGCCGATCTTCGGCTCGGCAAACCAGCTGCTGGCCGCGCTCACCCTCATCGCGGTCACTGCCTGGCTCGCGCGGGAAGGCAAGCGCGTCGCGTTCACCGCGATTCCCGCGGCGTTCATGATGGTCACCACCTTCGCCTCGCTGATCCTGCTCCTGCCGCGGACCGTGGCGCGGGAGCAGTGGGCTCTCGCCGCAACCAACCTCCTGCTGCTCGGCCTGGCCGCGGGGGTCCTCATCATGACCGCGCGCTTCTTCACGAAGGGACGCGGCAGAGCGCATCCCGACACGGCTGCCTGAGGGCACCTGCGTCCGCCGACGCGCAGCGCTCAGCGCAGCAGGAGAAGGCGTCCGGTGATCGCAGCGTCCGGCGTGACGAGGCGGGCGAAGTAGGTCCCGCGGGGAAGCGGCCGCCCATCCCCCGACAGGCCGTCCCAGAGGATCTCCCTTTCCCCCGCTTCCGAGTAGCCCTGGCTCAGCACGCGCACCTCCCTGCCGGCTACATCGTGGATGACGAGCCGGTAGGGGGACGGCCGGTCCAGGGTGAACCGAAGCCGGCTCGACCCGTGGAAGGGGTTCGGATAGGCGCGCAGCGGGCGCCGGAAGCCTTCCGTCCGGGGAAGCTCGGCGACGGCGGTGGGATCCTGCGCCGGCGGGTAGGCCAGCACGGCGATGTCGTCGATCCACCAGCCGGCCATCTCGGTTCCGTAGTCGCTGCGCAGCCGGAAACGCAGCCGCAGCGAGTCGAGCCCCGCGTAGGCGGAGAGGTCCATCTCCTCCTCCACCCAGCGGCGCCGGTCCGCGTCGTAGCCGGGGGTGCCGAGCGCCTGCATACCGCCCGTGTACCCGCCGGTGGTGCCGTGGCCGGGCCGCGTCCAACGCCCGGCACAGGGGGTCCAGGTGGCTCCCCCGTCGCTGCTCACCTCGACGGTGGCGAAGTCGAAACCCACCTCGATGTCCCACTTGGTCCGCATGCGCAGCACCGCATAGGACGCGCCGCCCAGGTCGAGAAGCCCGTCCAGGGTGAGGCGGGTGTCCGAGGTCCCCGCGTACTCCGCCAGTGGGGAATCGGTGAAGGCGGAGTCCCCCGCCACGGCCTCGAGTCCCCAGGCGCCTGTGGGAATCCAACTGCTCAACGATGCGTTCCCGCTGTCCGCGAAGACCAGGGTCGGCTCGCCGAGGCGCAGCCACAGGGTGTCGCGCCCCACGAACCCGGCGCCGTCGGCGATCTCCAGGCGAAGGGAGACGGGGGTGCCGGGAGCGGCGGAGGGGTCCGCCTGCAGGAGCAGTTCCCCGCCGGGAAGGGGCCAGGCTCCCTGCCCCGCGGAGAGGTCTGGAAAGAATGCCTCATCGTCGAGCAGGGTGAGGCCGGGA
>CAZWKH010000022.1:0-14832 GCA_964633885.1 uncultured bacterium
CTACGCTGGAGCTCCGCGAGGAGCTCAAGACCGAGCTGCAGACGAACCCGCTGCTCGAGGAAGTCGACGAGATCACCGAAGCTCCGGATGTGTCCCTGGACGGGAGTGGCGAGGCGGAGACCGACAGCCCAGAGGAGGACGGGTTCGACGACGAGGTGGACTGGGAGAGCTACCTCCAGGACGCGAGCGACGTCGGCACCGTCCCCACTCCGGAGCGGCAGGACGAACAGTACGAGCGGGTGAATGTCGCGGTGGCCACGCTCGAGGACTACCTGCGCGACCAGTTGCTGATGCGGCAGATGGGCCCCGAAGACGAGGCGGTGACCGAATTCCTCCTGGGCTCTCTGGACGACCGCGGATTCCTCACCATGACGAACGAGGAGATCGTGGAGCTGACCGGGACCGAACCGGAGCGGGTGGAGCGGCTCATCGGCTACCTCCACCAGTGCGATCCTCCGGGAGTGGGGGCCCGCGACCTGCGGGAGTCCCTCCTGATCCAGCTCCGCGCCCGGGGCCAGGGGGACGGCCTCTCGTACCGGATCGTGCAGGACAGCTGGGAGGCGCTCAAGAACCGCCGTCTCACCGACATCGCCCGCGCCTTCAAGGTGCCCGTCCAGACCGTCCAGGAGGCGCTCGACCTCATCGCCAACCTCAACCCGAACCCGGGGGCGCAGCTCGCGGGCGAGGACGCGCGCTACGTGTACCCGGACCTCGTGGTGGAACGGGTCGGCGAGGACTATGTCGTCTTTCTGAACGACCGGAATGTGCCGCGGTTGCGGATCAACCGCGCCTACGAGAAGGTCATCCTCGGGCAGGGGGGCGGCGACCCGAAGACGAAGGACTTCGTGCGCGCGAAGCTCAAGTCGGCCCGCTGGATCGTGCAGACCATCGAGCAGCGGCGGCGCACCATGGTCAAGGTCATGCAGAAGATCGTGGAGAAACAGCGTGCCTTCTTCGACCACGGGGTCCTGCACCTCAGGCCGCTCACTCTCCAGGATGTGGCCCGCGAGATCGAGATGCACGAATCGACGGTCAGCCGGGTCACCAGCGGCAAGTATGTGCAGACCCCCCGGGGGGTCTTCGAGCTCAAGTTCTTCTTCTCCTCCGGCCTGGGGACCTCGGACGGAGAGGACATCTCCTCCAAGGCGGCCAAGGAGAAGATCACCCGGCTCATCGAGGTCGAGGACAAGCACCGGCCGCTCTCGGACCAGAAGATCGCCGACACCCTGCGCGCGGAGGGGGTGGATATCGCGCGCCGCACGGTGGCGAAGTACCGCGAGGCGCTGGGCATCGCCAGCGCCAGGCTGCGCAGGCGGCATTAGGGGCGGCCAAGGCCCGCCCCGGACACGGGACGCACCGGACAACCCGTCCTGAAGAAGGGAGAACCCACACCATGAACACCGAGATCACCACGCGCCACTTCGAGTTGACCGAGACCCTCCGCCAGCGGGCGGAGGACCGGCTCTCGAAGCTGCAGCGTTACTTCGACCGCATCATGGAAGCCCGCGTCGTGGTGAGCTTCGAGCGCAACCGGTATCACGCCGAGGCGGCGATCACCGCGAACGGGACCCCTCTGGTCAGCCACGCCGTGTCGGAAAGCGACAAGGGCGCGCTCGAGCAGGTGATCGACAAGCTGGAGGTGCAGCTCCGCCGGCACAAGGACCGGCTGACCCGGCAGAAGCGGCGCCGCGGGGGCGAGGCGCTTCCCGCCATGCCCGAGCCGGAGCCGCCGGCCACTCCCGCCGAGGAGGAATCCGCGCTCGGATTCGACGAGAGCGACTTCGACGGACTGGTGAGCGAGGATGCCGGCGAGTGGGGCGTGGCGATGACGGCCGCGGAGGCCGCCGCCCAGTTGCGGGTTTCGCGCCGCGAGGTGCTGGGCTTCACCAACACGGTCACCCAGCGGCCGACCATCGTGTTCAAGAGACGCGACGGCCACATCGGCGTCGTCGACATCCACCTCGAATAGGCTACGCCCCGGCGAGGTCCCATGAACCAGATCAGCGTCGCCCGCCTCTACGAGGAACGCAAGGACGCCTTCGAGTTCGAGAAGCTCACCGCGTCGCTGGAGTCGCGCGTTCCCATCACGGTCAGCGACATCAACCGCCCCGGACTCGCGATCGCGGCCTACACCCAGAACTTCCTGAGCGAGCGAATCCAGGTGGTCGGGGAGACGGAGATCGGCCTCCTCGCCTCCTACTCGGAGGCGGAGCGGCAAATCGCCGAGGAGCGGCTCTTCCAGTTCCAGGTGCCCTGCATCGTGGTCACCAAGGACCTGGACCTGCCCTATTCCTTCCTGCAACGGGCGGAGGAGAGGGGCATCCCGGTGCTCGGGACGCCCATGTCGACCACTCCTTTCATCCACGAGCTCACCGCGTACCTGGACGACATCTTCGCCCCCACCAGCACCACCCATGGATCGCTGGTGGATGTGTACGGGGTGGGGCTCCTCTTCACGGGCCGCAGCGGCATCGGCAAGTCGGAGTGCGCGCTCGACCTGGTGGAGCGCGGGCACCGCCTCGTGGCCGACGATGTGGTCACCATCAAGCGCCGCCACGAGAATGTGCTCATCGGCTCGGCCAACAAGGTGCTGGGCCACCACATCGAGATCCGCGGCGTGGGGATCATCGATTTGCAGAAGGTGTTCGGGATCCGGGCCATCCGCTTTCAGAAGCGCATCGAGGTGGAGGTGCACCTCGAGGAATGGCAGGACGGGCTGGACTACGAGCGGACCGGCCTCGAGGATCGGCTGACCACGCTCCTGGGCGTCCAGATCCCCCTGGTCACCGTGCCCATCTACCCGGGCAAGAACATCACCGTCATCGCAGAGGTCATCGCGCTCAATTACCTGGTGAAGTCCTACGGATTCGACGCGGCACTGGAGTTCGACCGCAAGCTGTCCGAGATCATGACCCAGAACGCCCGGCTCAAGCTGCTCGCGCGGGACGACCTGGAGTGACGAGCCTCCCGTTCCCCGTCCTGCTGGTGGCGCACCCCGGTTTCGGGGAGGGACTCCTCGAGAGCGCGGAGTCCATCCTCGGCTTCCGCCCCCCGGTGGACACCCTCTCCAACCGCGGTCTGGGCCGGGAGGCCCTCGAGGAGCACATTCGCCGGTGGCTGGACGCCCACCCCGGCCCCGCGCTGATCCTCGCAGATGTCGGGTTCGGATCCTGCTGCCAGGCGGCGCGCCTGGTGGCGCGCGGCCAGGACAAGGTGGCCATCCTCGCCGGGGTGAACCTTCCCATCCTGCTCGCGGTCGCGCGGTCGCACGAGCAGACCGACATCGCGGCCTTCGTGCGCCATGTCGCCGAGCGGGGCCGCGGCAATGTGGAGGTGTATCTCGGAGGAGTCGCCCGGTGACCCTTCTCCTCCTTCGGGTGGACGAGCGGCTTATCCACGGCCAGGTGGTGATGGGCCTGCGGGGCGCGCTGCGTTTCGACAGGATCCTCGTCGCCGACGACGCTCTCGCCGGCGATGCCTGGGAGCGGGAGGTGCTGCTCTCCGGAGCGCCGCCCGACATCGCCGCGCAGGCGCTGGATGTGGCGAGCGCCGCCCGCCGTCTCACCGAAGGGCTTCCTGGACGAGCGATCCTCCTGGTACGCTCCCCGGCCGTTGTTCTGGACCTGGTTCGGGGCGGCGCCCCGATCCGCGAGGTCAACCTGGGCGGCCTGCACGCCCGCCGGCGCGCACGGCGGTTCCTCGACTACCTCTATTTCACCCCGGAGGACATCGCCGCCCTGCGGGAGATGGACGCCCGGGGGATTCGCCTCACCGGGCAGGATCTCCCCGGCCATCCGGCAGTGAGCCTCAACGCCGCGCTTGCGGAGGGACGACTTGAATACGATCAACTTCCTGCTGGCGATCCATAACCACCAGCCCGTGGGCAACTTCGACGCGGTCGTCGAGGAGGCATACCAGAAGTCCTACCGCCCGTTCCTGGAGGTGCTGGCCCGCTACCCCGGGGTAAAGGTCGCTCTGCACAACTCCGGTTGTCTCATCGACTGGTTCCGGGCGCACCGCCCCGAGTACCTGGACCAGCTGGGCGCGCTGGTGGAGCGCGGACAGATCGAGCTCCTGACCGGCGGTTACTATGAGCCGGTCCTCTCCTCGATCCCCGAGTCCGACCGCGAAGGCCAGGTCCGCAAGCTCAGCGAGTGGCTCGCCCGCCGCTTCGGACAGCGCCCGACCGGGCTGTGGCTGACCGAGCGGGTCTGGGAACCCTCAATGGTCGGACCCCTGGCGCGGGCCGGCGTGCGCTACACCATGACCGACGACACGCACTTCATCGCCGCCGGTCTGCAGCGCGACGCGCTCTGGGGCCACTACATCACGGAGGACCAGGGGGTCCCGCTGCATGTCTTCCCGATCTCCAAGGAGTTGCGCTACGCGATCCCGTTCCGTCCCGTGGAGGAGACGATCGCGTTGCTGCGCCGGCTGGCGGAGGAGGAACCGGACCGCACGGCCCTGCTGGGCGACGACGGTGAGAAGTTCGGCGTGTGGCCCAACACCTATGCCCATGTCTACGAGGAGGGATGGCTGGCCAGGTTCTTCGAGGCACTGGAGGCCAACCGGGAGTGGATCCGCTCGCGGTTCCCCTCCGAGATCCTCGGTTCGGTGGCGCCCCTGGGGAAGGTCTACCTGCCCACCGCGTCTTACGACGAGATGATGGAGTGGGCCATGCCCCCGGAGGCCCAGCGGCGCTTCCACGCCTTCCACGCCCGCGTCGTTCGCGAGGAGAACGGCGACGCACAGTTCGTGCGAGGCGGGTTCTGGCGCAACTTCTTCGCGCGCTATCCCGAGAGCGACCACATCAACAAGCGGATGCTGCAGGTGCGCCGCAAGGTCGAGCGGCTGGACGATCACGCGCGGGGGGTCCGCGACGAGGCGATCGACCTTCTCTGGTCCGCGCAGTGCAACTGCGCCTACTGGCACGGAGTCTTCGGAGGGCTCTACCTGCCGCACCTGCGCGACGCGCTGTACCGGCGCATCCTGGCCGCGGAGGAGAAGACGGACCGGGCACGCCACGGCGAAACGCCGTGGACCGAGGTGGAACGGGTCGACTTCGACTGCGACGGCGACCGCGAGGTGTTCCTCGCCAACCCGGACCTGACCCTGGTGCTCGCGCCCGGAGAGGGCGGGGGACTGCAGGAGCTGAGCGTGAAGCCGCTGCAGGTGGCCCTGGGCAACGGACTTTCCCGCCGGCCCGAGGCCTATCACGACAAGGTCCGCCAGGCCGTGTCCGCCACCGAGGCAAGCGGCGACGGAGCGACCCGCAGCATTCACGACCTCGTGCTGAGCAAGGAGGAGGGGCTCGAGCGGCACCTCCACTTCGACACCTACCGGCGTGTTTCGCTGCTGGATCACTTCCTGCGGCCGGACGCCACGCCGGAAGCCTTTCACCGGGGCGATTACGGGGAGCAGGGGGACTTTCTGACCGGCAGTTACGAGGCGGCGACCGCGGAGCAGAGCGGGGACCGCATCGTGTCGCTGCGGCGGACGGGGCGGGTCTGGAAGGACGGCGAGGCGCGACGCGTCTCCCTCGAGAAGCTGGTGCGCATCGGCTCCCGGGGCGCGCTGCTCGATGTGGTCTACCACCTCGAGAACATGGACGACCGGCCTCTGGAGGCCTGGTTCGGCGTGGAGTGGAACTTCGCCATGCTGGCCGGGGATTCCCCGGACCACCGCTACCGCATCGCCGGGGTCCCCGACGAGAGCTCGGCCTTCAATTCCCTCGGCGAGACAGAGGGAACCGCATCGGTCGTCCTGTTGGATCGGCACCGGGGCTTCGAGCTGCGTCTCGCCTTCGAAGAGCCGGCGCGATTGTGGCGGGTGCCCGTGGAGACGGTCTCCCTCTCCGAAGCCGGCTTCGAGCGCATCTACCAGTCCTCCTCCCTCCTGCCCAACTGGCGGCTGACCCTGCCCCCGCGCGAACGCCGGCGGCTGGGCTTCCGCCTGGAGGTCAACCGACTCTGAGCGTTCCCACCGCCCCGCAGCTGGCGGGGCTTCTCCTCCTCGCCGGATGGGTCGGCGCGGACACCACCGCCGCGCTGCAGATCATGGTGAGCCAGCCGCTGGTGGCGGGCTGGCTGGGGGGATGGGTCATGGGGGAGCCGGCGCTCGGCCTGGCGGTGGGGCTCGTTCTGCAGGTGGTGTGGGGCCGCGCCTATGCGCTGGGAGGCGCCTCCTTTCCCGTGGTGGGGCCGGCCGCCCTGGCGGCAGGGGGAATGGCCGCACTGGCCGCGCCCCGGTCGTCGGCATGGGGAGCGTTGCGTCTGCCCGACGCGGCGTCGCTCGCGGCCGTCCTCGCGGGAGCGCTTCTGTCCGCGGAGCTGGGCCGGGCCCTGGTCATGTGGAAGCGGAGGCACCGGATCGGGCTGGTGCGCCGCGCCTGCGCCGCCGTGGAGGCCGGTTCCCCTCGCGGGGTCCAGCTCGCCAACTTCACCGGAGCTCTGCAGAGCGTCGTGCTCGGCATGGTCCTGGCCGGGGTGGGCCTTCTCGCCGGATCCTTCGCGCTGGCGCTGGCCGGGCGGGTCCCCGTCGCGGATGGACGGTGGGTCGCCCTGGCGGTCCTCGGCGTGGGACTCGGCCACACCGTGACCCTCGTGGAGAAGCGGGGTCGTGGTCTGGCCTGGCTCCTGGTGACCCTTGCCGGAGCGGCCGCGGGATGGGCTCTGCGATGACCGCTCCGAGGCGCCCCGCGCTGCTCAGGATCCGGGTGGCTCTGGGCGGGCTCTTCCTCCAGGCCGCCTTCAACCCGGAGCGGCGCCAAGGACTGGGATTGGCCTCGGCCCTGGCTCCCCTGGCGACCCTCTGGCCGCAGGGCGAGCCGCGACGCAGGTTCCTGGAGCGCCACCTGGAAATGTTCAACACGAACCCGGCCATGGCCGGCCCGATCCTCGGCGCGCTGGCCCGGCTGGAAGAACGGGCCGCGGCCGGTGACGCAACCGCTCTGGAGCGCGCCGAGAGGCTCAGGAAGGGAGTCCAGGGCCCCTTCGCGGCGGCGGGCGACGCGCTGGTCTGGGGCGGCGCGCGGCCGGCGGCGGGGTTGGGTGGAGGCGCCGTCGCGCTTTTCGCGGGGGCCTGGGGCCCGGCGATCTTCCTGCTCGTCTACAACGCGGTGCACCTGGGTTTGCGCGTGGGCGGGGTCTTCTGGGGCTACCGGCGCGGGGAGGACGCGCACCTTCTCCTGCGCGCGGCCTGGCTGCGCCGGGCGCTCTCGGCGGCCCCCTGGATCGTCCTGGCCGCGGGGGCCGCGCTCGGCATCGCTGCCCTGGGGCCCTGGGGAGGCGCTTCCGGCCCCGCGCTGGGTGGGGGCGTCGCGGTGCTCGCCGGGTATGTCGCGGGGCGGCGGCGCGTATCGCATGGCACGCTGCTCGCGATCGGCGCTATCATCCTTGGCCTTGTCGCCGCCGCCGCAGATGGAGGATGGTTCTAGGCACATGCCCGCGCGCGAGTTCCGCATCATCAACGAGAAGGGCATGCACGCCCGCGCGGCGGCGGAGTTCACCCGCCTGGCGGCCAAGTTCAAGTCCGCCATCACCGTGATGCGGGAAGGCATCGAGGTGAACGGCAAGTCCATCATGGGCGTGCTGATGCTGGCCGCCTACTTCGAGAGTACGATCCGGGTGCGGGCCGAGGGGGACGACGCCGAGGAGGCGCTGGATGCCCTCGAGGCCCTGGTAGGGAGCAAGTTTGGCGAAGAAGCCTGATCCGCCCGCACAGCGCGTCTTCCAGGGGATGCCGGCCGCCCCCGGCATCGCCGTCGGGAAGGTGCGCCGGCTGGAGGAGCCGGCGGTGGCGGTCGAGGAGCGCGAGATCACCCCCGAGGCGGTCGACGCCGAGCTCGTCCGGTTCCACCGGGCGCTCGAGCGGGCGCGGGAGGAGATCGAGGGTCTGCGCGAGGCCACGCGGGTGGACCTCGGCGAGGCCGAGGCGAAGATCTTCGATGTGCAGCTCCTCGTCCTCAAGGATCCCCTGGCGGTGGACCGCACCATCGAGGCGGTGCGTATCGAGCGTCGCAACGCGGCGTACCTCTTCCGCCGCCACATGCTCGAGATGATCGACGGTCTGGCGGCTCTGTCCGACTCCTACTTCAGCGAGCGGGCGGTGGATCTCCTCGATGTGAAGCGCCGCGTGCTGCGCCACCTCGGGGGCGAGGGCGCGGCAAAGGCCGTACCGCCGCACCGGGGGGTCTGGGTCGGGCATGAGCTCGCGCCCTCCGACGCGGTGCTCCTCGACCCGTCCAAGGTGCTGGGGTTCGCCACGGAGGCCGGAGGGACGACGAGCCACGCCGCGATCATGGCGCGGGCGCGCGGAATCCCCGCCGTGGTGGGGGTGCGCGGGCTCTGCGCCGCGGTGCGCGACGGCGATGTGATCGCCCTGGACGGGTTCAAGGGGCGCGTCGACATCAATCCGCCCCGCGACCGGCTCGAGCTGCTCCTGGCCCGCAAGCGCGCCTTCGCCAAGCTCCAGCGCCGCCACGCGCGGCTGGCGGGATTGCCCGCGGAGACGAAGGACGGCCGCCGGATCACCCTCTCGGCCAACCTCGAGATGCCCGGCGAAGCGGCCTCCCTGCGAGGGCGGGGAGCGGAGGGGATCGGGCTCTTCCGCACCGAGTTCTTCTTCATGTGGAAGCGCCGCCCCCCCACGGAGGACGAGCAGGTACAGGCCTACTCGGAGGTGATCGAGGCCATGGCCCCCGCCCCCGTGGTCATCCGCACCCTCGATGTGGGCGGCGACAAGATGGCTTCGTACATGGGCATGGCGCGCGAGCGGAATCCCTTCCTGGGCATGCGCGGCATCCGCTACCTCCTGGCGCACCCCGATGTGTTCCGGACCCAGCTTCGCGCCATCCTGCGCGCGGGTGCGGGGGGACGGGCGACGATCCTCCTCCCCATGGTCTCCTCCATCCTCGAGCTGCGCTACGCGCGGCGGCTGGTGACCGAATCCATCGCTGCTTTGCGCAGGAAGAAGATCCCCCATGACCCCAAGCCGTCGCTCGGTGTCATGATCGAGGTTCCCTCGGCGGTGTTCATGGCCGACGAATTCGCGCGGGAGGCCGACTTCCTCTCGGTGGGGTCCAACGACCTGATCCAGTATCTTCTCGCTATCGATCGCGACAACGAGGCGCTCCAGGACCTCTACCGGCCGCTCCACCCTGCGGTGCTGCGGGCTTTCGATCAGACGGTGAGCGCCGCGCACCGGCACGGCAAGTGGGTGTCCATCTGCGGCGAGATGGCCGGCGATCCTCTCTCCCTGCCGCTCCTGGTGGGCCTGGGCTTCGACCGGCTGAGCGTGAGCCCCTACCTCATTCCGGAGGTCAAGCAGGCCCTGCGGTCGCTGAGCCACGAGGAATGCCGGTGGCTGGCCAAGGACGCCCTGGCGTGTCACAGCTCGGACGATGTGGCGCAGCTCATCGAGCGACGCCTCGGGTCGCGCTACTCCGATCTCCTGCGGCTCACCCTGGAGCCCAACGGGAAGCCGGCGCGCTCGCGCCGGCCGGGGCCGCGGTCATGAACGAGGCATTCCGCCGCGAGGTGCAGGGCCTTGCCGACCAGTTCCGGACCGCCCCCTCCTTCGCCGGGGCTCCGCTCACGGCGCCGGGGGCGATCATCCTGTCCGGGTTGGGCGGGTCGGCGATGGCGGGGGAGTTCGCCGCCATGCTCTTCCCTGCGGAGCGCCGCGTGGTGGTGTCCCGCGACGACCATCTGCCCGGCTGGTCGGGGCTGGGCGACGCCCTGCTCTGTCTCTCCTACTCCGGCCGCACGGAGGAGACCCTGGCCGCCTGGAACGAGGCGGAGAGGCGCGGCCTGGTCCGAGGCGTGGTCGCCTCGGGCGGGCCCCTCCTGGAGCGGGGACGCAAGGCCGCGGCCGTCGCGGTGGAGGTGCCCGGAGGCCTCGCGCCCCGCACCGCGCTCGGCTACCTGGTTCGGGGGGCGGCCGCGGCTCTAGGTGTGGAGCCCGCCGCCGGGTGGGATGCCGCGGCGCAGCACCTCGATCAGGTCCGGGCACGGTGGGAGCGCTCCGACCAGGCCCGGGTGCTTCTACGGCCTCGGCCCGCGACGGGCCCGAGCAGGCAGGACAAGGCCCCCGATCCGGCCGGTCCGGAAAGCGTGAGCCTGGGGGAGACCTGCGTAGAGAATCTGGCGGTGCTGATGGCGCCAGAGCCTGCATTCAATGCCGTGGCAAGGCGTTGGGCTGCTGATTTCATGGAGAATGCGAAGGTGCCCGCCTGGGTCTGGGAGTTTCCGGAGGCGGGGCATAACGCGGTCATGACCCTGGCCGCCGAGGCCTCGGTGACCCTGCCCCTGGCCCCCATCCTCCTGGGCCGCCCGCGCAGCGCCGCGGCACAACGCCGCTGGCGCGCCCTCCAGGAAGTCCTCGCCGATCATGGCGCGACTCTTCTGGAGGTGCACGAACCCCACGAGGATCCCTGGGTGGAGGCTCTGGGGCTGGCCCACGCGGGCGATTGGGTGAGCCTGGCCCTGGCCGACCGGCTCGGGGCGAACGCCGCGAGCCTCTCGCTCATGGACGAGCACAAGCAGCGGCTGGCCCAAGCCGCCGACGAGGACCCATCGTGAAGCACAACCTGCCTGTCGCCGTCATCCCGGTGGCCGGCGTGGGCTCGCGGCTGAGGCCGCACACCCACACCGTGCCCAAGGCCCTCATCAATGTCGCCGGCAAGGCGATGGTGGCGCATATCCTGGACGAGCTCATCGCGCTGGGCATCCGCGAGTTCGTGCTCGTGGTGGGCTACATGGGCGACCGCGTGCAGGCCTATGTGGAGAAGCACTACCCGGACCTCGAGGTGCACTATGTCCACCAGTCCAAGCGGGAGGGGCTCGGACACGCCATCCACCTCACCCGCGAGACGGTGGGGGAACGGGACCTCCTGATCGTCCTCGGCGACACGATCTTCCGCGTGGACTTCAAGGGAGTGCTCGAACGGCGCGTCTCACAGATCGGCGTCAAGGAAGTGGCGGACCCCCGGCGTTTCGGGATCGTGGAGATGGACGGCGGGCGGGTGCGCCGGTTCGTGGAAAAGCCGGAGCATCCCACCAGCCGGCTGGCGATCGTGGGCATCTACTACCTGACCGACGCCCCGGCGCTGTTCCGGACCCTGGCCGGCATGATCGACCGCAAGGCGACCACCCGCGGTGAGTACCAGCTCACCGACGCGCTCCAGTCGATGCTGGAAGAGGATATCCCCATGGAGGTGTTCTCGGTCGAGGGCTGGTACGACTGCGGGAAGCCGGAGACGCTCCTGTCCACGAACCGGGAACTGCTCGACATGGAGGCCCGGTCCGCGACCATCGAGGGCTCGGTGGTGATCCCCCCGGTGGCCGTCGATCCCCAGGCCGTGGTTCGCGGCAGCATCATCGGCCCCTATGCGACGGTCGCCGCCCGCGCCGTGGTGGAGTGCTCGGTCATCCGCAACTCGATCGTCAACGAGGGGGCGCGGGTGAAGGACATGCTCCTCGAGGGGTCGCTCGTGGGCGAGGACGCCGTGGTCGAGGGCTCGTTCCGCCGGCTCAATGTCGGCGACTCGAGCGAGATCTTCCTCCACTGAGGATGCCGCGCTTGTGGCTGCGCCGCCCAAGCTGATACCATGACCCGGTTTTGCGCCCATTCCACGCCTCATCGAAGGAGTCACCATCCATGGCGGATCGCCATCTGTTCACATCCGAGTCGGTGACCGAGGGACATCCGGACAAGGTCTCCGATCAGATCTCGGACAGCATCCTCGACGGCATCATCGCCGAGGATCCCCAGGCCCGCGTGGCCTGCGAGACGCTGGTCACCACCGGCCTCGCCTTCATCTCCGCGGAGATCACCACCTCCGCTTATGTGGAAATCCCCGATATCGTCCGCGAGACCATCCGGCGCATCGGCTATGACGACGCCGCGTACGGCTTCGACCACGAGACCTGCGCCGTGATGACCTCCATCGACCACCAGTCCGGCGACATCGCGATGGGCGTGGACACGGGCGGGGCGGGGGACCAGGGCCTCATGTTCGGCTACGCCAGCAACGAAACCGCGGAGCTGATGCCCCTGCCGATCACGCTCGCCCACCGCCTCTGCCGGCGCCTCGCCGAGCTGCGCAAGGCCAGGAAGCTGGACTTCCTGCGCCCCGACGGGAAGAGCCAGGTGACCGTCGAGTACGAGGGCCTCCGGCCGGTCCGCATCGACACCGTGGTCGTCTCCACCCAGCACCGCGATGTGCCCGACATGGACGCGATGCGCGAGGCGATCAAGGAGCATGTCATCATGCCGGTGCTGCCCAAGGAGCTGATCGACCCCAAGCGCGGCATCCGCTACCACATCAACCCCACCGGGCGCTTCGTCTACGGCGGCCCCAAGGCCGACACCGGCCTGACCGGGCGCAAGATCATCGTGGACACCTACGGCGGGGTGGGCAGCCACGGCGGCGGTGCGTTCAGCGGCAAGGACCCGTCCAAGGTGGACCGCTCCGCGTCCTACGCGGCGCGCTGGGTGGCGAAGAACCTGGTGGCCTCGGGTCTGGCGGAGCGGGCAGAGGTCCAGCTCGCCTACGCGATCGGGGTGGCGGACCCGGTGTCGATCATGGTCAACAGCTTCGGGACCGGGAAGATCCCGGACCAGCGGTTCACCGAGATCGTCCGCAAGGTCTTCGACCTCACCCCGCGGGGGATCATGGCCGCTCTGGACCTGCGCAAGCCGATCTTCGCCCGGACGGCGGCCTACGGCCACTTCGGGCGGAACGAGCCCGGGTTCACCTGGGAGCTCACGAACCGGGTGGAGGAGATCCGCAAGCTCGCGTAGACTACGGGTGCGCCCGGGGCCCCGAGCCCGGGCGCTTTGGAAGCTTCCGCTGCGGGGTGGGTGATCGCCGCGCGCGGGACATCGGTGCTGAACATGCCGGAGCGCGGCCGGCTTCTGCTGCATTGCGTCCGGGGTCGTCCGTTGCCCCGGCCGCCGGAGGGCATCATGGCGCAGAAGCGACGAGGGGTCCGGGCGTGGTGGCGAACCCGGGCCTCGCGGTGGCTTGGTCTTGCCTTGCTGGCACTCGGAGTATTCCTCGCCGCATCCCTCCTCACCTTCGACCCTCCCGCCTACCATGCCGCCTGGGCGCGCCACGCGGTCCGCATGCCCGGCGCGGATGAGATCGTCGCCTTCGCCGATGCCCGTCCGGGCCCCTCGGGTCCCGTGGCGGGGATCTTCGCCAATGTCGGAGGGAGCCTCGGCGTGCTCGCCTCCACGCTCCTGCTCGAGCTCTTCGGGTGGATCGCCGTGGGCGCGATCCCCCTGGTGCTCCTGGCCTGGGGGTGGAACCGCACCCTGGCCCGGCCGGTCCGCCGGCTCCTCTGGCGCAGCGCCGCCGCGATTCCCCTCGTCGCCACCCTGGCCGGCGTGGGAGCGGCCGCGGGTTCCACCGTCTGGGGCGGCGCGCTCGGCGAGTCCCTCTGGAGCGGCGTGCGCGACGCGGTAGGATTGGCCGGCGGCGCGCTCGTGCTGGGGGTGGCGCTCGTCGGATTCGGTGTGTTCGAAGCCGAGGCATGGGACGGTCGATGGGGGAATCTGAGCCGCGCCCTCCTGCGTGGAACGGGCCGTACCCTGCGCTGGATCGGGATCGTCCTCGGCCGCTCGCTGCGTTGGACGGCCCTGACCCTGGTCCGGCTCCTCCGATGGCTCGGCATCCTCACCGGCCGCAGCCTCTACGCCGGTGGGCAGGCCTCGGTGCGCGGCGCGCGGGTAGCCGTCCCCGCGGTGGGGCGCGGGAGCCTGGCCGCCGCGCGCTATGTCGCCAAGCGGGGTTGGGAGTCGGGGGCCTCCGTGGATGGTCGCGACGGAGCGACCGCGCCGCCCGGGAAGCCCTCCAGGGCCGCGGCCGCTCCCGCGGAGACCGCCTTCTCCGCGCTGCCGCGCATCGTGGATCCTGCGGTGGAGGAGGCGCGCCCGCCGGCGCCGGTTCCGGCTCCGCCGGCGCGGCCCGCGGACCAGCCCGACGCCGTGATCGCCAGGGGAAAGCGAGCCGATGTGGAGACCCGGGATGTGGAGGACGCCGTGCTCGAGGCGCGCCGGCGGGCGCGCCCCGGCCACCACGCTCCGCCCCCGCTCTACAAGCCCGCCCATGGGGCGGTGGTCATCCCCGGCACGGAGATCCTGGACGATGTGCCCGAGGTGGGTCCGCCGGTGGCGGAGGAGGAACTCCTCGACAACTCGCGCACCCTCACCGACACGCTCCGCGACTTCGGCGTGACCGGACGGGTGGGGGAGGTGCACCCCGGCCCCGTCATCACGCGGTACGAGTATGTCCCGGGCCCCGGGGTCAAGGTCGCGCAGATCCTCAACCGCCAGGACGACCTCGCGCTCAAGCTCAGGGCGAGCCGCATCCGCATCCTCGCTCCCATCCCCGGCAAGGCGGCGGTGGGGGTCGAGGTGCCCAACCGGAACCCCGCTCCCATCTTCCTGCGCCGGCTCCTGGAGACCCGCGCCTTCCAGGAGACCACCGGTCCGCTACCCCTCGCCTTGGGGCGCGACATCGGCGGCGCCCCTGTGGTGACCGAGCTCTCGCGCATGCCGCACCTCCTCATCGCCGGCACCACCGGCTCGGGGAAGAGCGTCTGCATGAACGCCCTCATCACGAGCCTCCTCCTGAAGCGCACCCCGGAGGAGCTGCGGCTGCTCATGATCGATCCCAAGATGCTGGAGCTCCCGATGTACAACGGGATCCCGCATCTCCTCACCGAGGTGGTCACCGATCCGCGGGTGGCCGTGCGCAGCCTCAAGTGGCTCCTCCTGGAGATGGAGCGCCGCTACAAGCTTCTCTCCGTGCGCAACTGCCGGAAC
>CAZWKH010000023.1:0-14727 GCA_964633885.1 uncultured bacterium
GATCGAAGAGGACCTCCGCACCGGGGCGCTCACCGAGGCCGAGGCGCGCGCCGAGGCGCGGGAGAAGAGCCGCCCCGAGCGCGTCGAGAACATCGCCCTTCCCCAGATGCAGGGCGCGCCGCCGCCGCCCGGCGGCCCGCAGGCGGAGGTACCTCCGCGCCTGGCAGGAGAGACCGCGCTGCAGGCCAGTCCCGTCTCGCCCATGGGCAATGTCACCGTGCAGGGAACGGTGACCTGGCTGGATGAGAACGGGGACCTCCACCCCGCCTTCGGCGTGACGGTCCAGGTGCGCGACGAGGAGCTCATCGGCTCCGACCTCGTGGCCGACGCGGTGACCGGCACCGACGGCAGCTACTACTTCGTGGTCAACAACGACGACGGAATCGGCGCCGGCAACCGCGACATCTTCGTCCGGTTCATCACCGCGAACGGAGCGGTCTCCATCGAGACCGAGGGCATCCTCCACGCCCCTTACGAGGCCGACACCGGCGTCTACGACGAGGTTCCGGACGGCACCGTGATCACGGAGAACTTCACCGCCGCCAACACCGGCACCGGGCCCTCGGTGGGGCTCCTGACCGGAGCCAGCTATGTCGCCTCCTATACCGCGCACCTCGACGGCGGAAGCTTCCTGAGCCACATCCGCTTCGAGTGGCCGGGGGACACCGGCTCCGCGAACTACAACGGAAGCCGCATCAACATGCGTCCGGGCGACCGCTGGGACTGGGATGTGCTGTTCCACGAGTACGGGCACTATGTCCAGGACAGCTTCAACTTCGAGAACGGCGTGGGCGGCCCCCACAACATCGGGGACTGCATCGCCGATGTCCACAACAGCAAGAGCGAAGGCGTCCGCATGTCGTGGAGCGAGGGCTGGCCGACCTACTTTGGGACCGTCGCCCAGGACTACTTCGGGCTCTCCTCGCTGGGCATCCCCCGCGTGGGCGATGTGAACTACGGGGACACCGGCGAGAGCAACTTCACCTACAGCCTGGACGCGCAGGACAACAACGGCCGGGGTGAAGACAACGAGCTCGCCGTCCAGCGCATCCTGTGGGACTTCTACGACACCAACTCCGACGGCCGCGACAATGTGAGCACCTCGGAGACGACCCTCTTCAACCTCTTCCGCGGAACGAACACCGAGACCCTCTCCGGAGGGATGGCGCTCATCCGCGCCACGCTGAACAACGAGCAGGACCTCGCCTACGGCGCGATCACCGCCGACCACCTGGTGGGGCCTTCGCTCAACGCGCCCCTCGCCGGGGCGGTGGTCTCGCCCTCCAACGCGAACTTCTCCTGGGACGCGCGGGTGGGCTGCCCCTCCTCCTACAGCGGCGACTCCTTCGACCTGGTGTTCTACGACGCGAACACCTTCGCCAAGATCCTGACCCTGCCGGTGGGCAACACGACCTCGCGCTCCCTCTCCCTGGCCGAGTTGCAGACCCTGGTGGCCTCGAGCCACCAGGTGATCTGGGCGGTGGAGGGCCGGAACGGGTCGAGCCCCGCGACGGGTCCCTACCTGGGAGAGAGCTTCGCCATCACCGTGAACCAGCCTCCCGTGGCGGACGCCGGCGCGGACCGGACCGTGGAGTGCACCTCGCACACCACGACCTCGGCGGCGCTCAGCGCAAGCGGGTCGAGCGACCCCGACGGGGACACGCTGACCTACCACTGGACCGCGCCGGGCGGGGTGACCTTCGACGACCCCAACGCGATGAACACCACGGGGCACTTCCCGAAGGGCACGACAGTGGTGACCCTGACGGTGTCGGACGGCATCGAGAGCGACCAGGACCAGCTGCAGGTGACCGTGCAGGACACCACGCCTCCCGTGATCGTGTGCCCCGCGGACATCACCGTGGAGTGCACCTCGCACGACGGGACGCCCAAGGCAGACCCGCAGCTCGCGCCGTTCTTCGGCGGGGCCTCGGCGACCGACCTCTGCGACAGCGCGCCGGATCTCGAGGACGACGCGCCGGACTACTTCCTGCTGGGGCCGACGGTGGTGACCTTCACCGCCACCGACGAGGACGGCAACACCTCGCAGTGCCAGGCCACGGTGACCGTGGAAGACACGACCCCGCCGGAGATCACGGTGGAACTGAACCGGGACGCGCTCTGGCCGCCGAACCACAAGATGTCGGACATCTACGCGATGGTCGTGGTGACGGATATCTGCGATCCGAGCCCGAGCTTCCTGCTCACCGCGATCACCAGCGACGAGCCGGACAACGGCCTCGGGGACGGGGACACGGAGGGGGACATCCAGGCCGACCTGGGCACCCCCGATGTGGACTTCCTCCTGCGCTCCGAGCGGTCCGGAAGGGATGACGGCCGCGTGTACACGATCATCTACACCGCCTCCGACGGGTCGGGCAACACCGCCCCGGACACGGTCTGCGTGCGGGTGCCCCACGACCAGTCGGGGCTGGCCGCCTGCGCGACCGGGTTCAGCGCGAACGGCGCCACCCTGGAGCCGCAGGCCCCGGCGTTCCAGATGATCGTGTTCTCCACCCCGGTCATGGACGCCTGGCGGATCGACCCCAAGCGGGTCTATGTCGGCAACCAGGCCGTGGTGATGAGCCCCATCCGGTCGCGCCATGTGGATGTCGACGAGGACGGGATCCTGGACCTGGAAGTCACCTACGACGCCCTGAAGGCCCAGGATCTGCGCTCCCTCGCCACCAAGAAGAACCCCATGGGCCTCCACTATCAGGGCTCGGACGGGATCGACTACCTGGTGAGCGACATCTTCGCCCTGGGCTCTCCGATCGCTCTGATGGACGGTCCGGCCGGACGCGACGAGGGCGACCGCCCGGACATCATCGCTGCGGATGAGACCCCGGATGTGCAGGCGGGTCCGGCCGCCGCCTCCGAGGTGCGCACGGCTCTGCACGCGAGTCCTCAGGGTGCGACCCTCACGCTGGCCGAGGGCGGCGCCGTCACGGTGGACATCTTCAATGTCACCGGGCGCCGGGTGCGCGCTCTCGTGAGCGCGGACCTTGCCCGCGGCGCCCATGAGCTGCGCTGGGACGGCCGGGACGACAACGGCCGGAGGATGCCCGGCGGAATCTACTTCTACCGCGTCGAGGCTCCGGGCCTCCGGGCGGTGAAGAAGGTGCTGCTGGCCCGGTAAGGGTCTCGCAGCGGAAGCGGAATCAGCGGGGCGGGGGCGCGCAATGCGCCCCCGCCCTCTTTCTATTCCGCAGGAACGCGCAGGATCACGCAGGAGAAGCCGACCTGTGCGGCATCGTTGCAGTCGTCGGTGTATCCCGCCTCCTGCGCGGTGAGACAGAGGATCCGGTAGCCCTCCAGAGCGGCCTCTTCACCATGGAAGAGCTCCACCGAGGCCTCGGCACGGCCCACGCGCAGCTTGAGGTTGCGCAGGTAGGTCAGGCAGGGGTTCACGGGGCGGCTGGGGCAGTTCGCGCTCTCCAGGGAGAGCGCGAATCCCGGGATCCCCTCCGTGAGCACCAGATCGCCCGGACCGCGATCGGTGATCGCGGCCAGCAGCACCCCCGCATCATCCTGGATGAGGAGCCCGCTCGCCGCGGGGAACCCGCCGACCTGCTCGAGACGCACCCGGCATTGCGCGCCGGGAGCGAGAGGGATGGGCACCAGGAGCTCGGGATGTCCGTAGATGCCGTAGCGCAGGGTGTCGAGGCCCCCCGAGGCCGCGTCGCGCAGGACGAGCTCCTGGAGGCCGTCTTCGCGAGGGGGCGAGAGCGAGACCACCGTTCCCTGCGCTTCGAAGCGCGTGGTGGGGGAGAGGGTGTAGGCGGTGATCGCGCCCACCGGCGGGGTGGTGCAGGCGCTGTCGCCGCCGCAGGTGGGGGCGGAGACGGCCAGGGGAAGGGCCGCCGCGAGAAAGACGGCCCCGGGGAAGCGGGAAAGGAACCGCAGCATGATCGAACCTCCCGGGACGGGGCATGGCAGCCATTCGGGTCGCGGCCTGTCATAATCGTAGCACTCGCCGGCCCGACCCTCGTCGGCGTCCTGGAGGAAGGCCCGTGATCCGGATCATCGAGAGCGACCAGAACCCGCTCTTCAAGAGCCTGAAGCGCCTCCTCGCCCCGCGGGGCATCCACAAGCAAGGCGAGGCGGTCATCGCCGGACGCAAGCTCGTCGAGGAGACACTCCGCGCGCTTCCCGCCCAGGTGACGGCGTGGATGACCGCCGGGGAAGAGATGCCCCCGCCCGAGAGCGCGCCGCGCGGCATCGCCTGGTATCAGCTCGCCCCCGCGCTCTTCCGCGAGATCGACATCTTCGGCACTCGCGCGCCGCTCCTCCTGGTGCGCGTGCCGCCGCTTCCCGTCTGGGATCCCGCCGACGGCCTCCCCGAGGGCGCCTCGCTTCTCGTTCCCTTCCAGGACCCCGAGAATGTGGGCGGGGTGATCCGCTCCGCGGTGGCCTTCGGCGTGGATCAGATCATCCTGCTGGAGGAGAGCGCGCACCCCTTCCATCCCAAGACCCTCCGGGCATCGGGGGGGGCCGCGTTGCGGGCGCGTCTCGTGGAGGGGCCCTCCATCCGCGCCCTGCCGGAGTCGCTCGAGATCCTCCCCCTCTCGCCCGAGGGGCGGGACATCGCGACCTTCGAGTTCCCGGAGCGGTTCGGGCTCCTGCCCGGTCTGGAAGGGGAGGGCATCCCCGCGGCCTGGCGCTCGCGGGCACTCGCGATACCCATTCGCCCGGAGGTGGAGTCGCTCAACGCCGCCGCGGCCGCGGCCGTGGCCCTCTACGCCTGGGCCGCGTCGAGGGCCCGCCGCCCGGTGCGCCAGGCGCGTTAGCCCCCCGGTTCCGAAGACGGGTCAGCGCGCCGAGCCGCGCACCAGCTCCTCGGCCAGCGCCGGCATGGCGTACACCTTGCGCAGGGCCTCCAGGATGCCCGCGGAATGCACGGCCACGCAGCGGGCCCGGGCGTCGTCGTAGACATAGTCCCAGAGGAAGGCCTCGACATTGCCGTCGAAGACCACCCCCACGCAGGCGCCGTCGCGGTCGACCACCGGGCTTCCCGAGTTGCCGCCGATGATGTCGTTGGTGCTGACGAAGTTGATCGGGGTGGCCATGTCGAGGTCCGCGCGGCTCTCGATCCAGCGCGAAGGGAGGTCGAAGGGCTCGCGCCCGTCGAAGTCCGCGGAGCGGCCGAAGAGGCTGTAGAAGGTGGTCTTCCAGGGCACTTGCGTGGTGCCCAGCTCGTACCCCGCCGTCTTGCCGTAGCTCAGGCGGAGCGTCCCCGTCGCGTCGGGGGAGAGCGCCTCGCCGTAGGCCTGGAAGAGTGCGCGGGCGACGCGGCTTCCTTCCAGGGACTCCACGCTCTCGACGGTCTCCTCCGTCCAGGAGCGGAGCTCGCGGTAGGGGGCGTCCAGCGCGCGGGCCCAGAGGATGAGCGGATCCGCCGACTCCTCCACCGCGCGGCGGCCGCCCTCGATGAGATCGCGCCGCAGTGCGATATCGGCGAGGCCCGTGCCGGAGATGAGCTCATGGGCCCTGGTCCGCGGCGGCTTGCCGCCCAGGGCGACCTTCACGAACGCGTCCTCCGGGCCCAGCGCAGCGAGCATCTCCTCCAGGGTCACCGCGAGGATGTACTCCTCCATGTCCGGGTAGACCGGCGCGCGCGAGTAGAGGCGGAAGCGCTGGGAGGCGAGCTTGGGATCGCGGAACTCCGCCAGGCGCTCCGCGTCGGGCTTCTCGACCTCGGTCGTGTAGCGCACGATGGTGTTGGCGTAGTCCACGAGGCGGCTCACCCTGCCGAGGTCGCGATGCTGAGCCTCGCGATGGCGCGAGAGCATGGCGCGGCGCGCCTCGGCGATCCGCTTCCAGGGGTCGTCGGCGCGGACATCCAGTTCCGGATCCCTGGGCACCTGGGCGCGGACCTCGGCCTCCTGGGCCCGCTTCGCCTCCATGATCCGCGGATCGGCGAGCACCTCGCGCAGGCCGAAGAGGCGCTTCTGGCTGTTTTCCAGGCCCTTGATGCGATCGGCGGCGCGGCGCGCCTCCTCCGGTCCCCGCGCGGAGTACGCGTAGTAGGCTTCGAGGCGGCGGGCCTGGCGCTCGATGCGCGAGGGGATGTTGTGATCGCGTTCGAACTCGAGCTGGGCGACGGTGCGCAGGCGGCCGGTGGAGCCGGGGTGCCCGGCCACGAAGACCAGCTCGTTCTCCCGCGGGCCCTCCGGGTTGAAGCGCAGGAAGTCCGCCGTGCGCAGCGGTTCGCCGTTCTCGTACACGCGGAAGAATGCGATGTCCAGGTCGTGGCGCGGATAGGTGAAGTTGTCGAGGTCCCCGCCGAAGGCGGCGATGCGGGATTCGGGGGCCATGACGAGGCGCACATCGGTGTAGGTCCGGTAGCGGTATACCCAGTACTGGCCGCCCCGGTAGAGCTCCACGACCTCGCACTTCAGGCCCGTCTCGCGGGTGGACTCCTCCTCGATGCGCGCCATGGCCCCCTTACGCTGCGCGGTCTGCTCGCTCTGGGATGCGTCGCGGTCCACCGCGCCGATCACGCGGGGGGTGACTTCCTCCATGGAGACGAGCACCCGAAGCTCCTGGTCGGGGCAGGGGATCTCCTCGGCGCGGGTGCGCGCGTAGAACCCGTCCCGCACATAGTCGCGCTCCGGGGTGGAGAGCTTCTGGAGCTGGTCGAAGGCCACATGGTGGTTGGTGAGCACGAGGCCGTCGGCGGAGACGAAGGAGCCCGAGGCGCCCCCGACGCGCACGGCGGAGTGCTGGAGGTGGGCGATCCACTCCGGCGTCGGGGTGAACCCGTAGCGCTCCTCGAGCTGCCGGAGGGGGAGGTGATCGAAGGTCCACATCCCCTCGTCGGCCCGGGCCGGCGGCGCGGCGGCAAGAACGGCGGCGGCCGCGATCCACGCCGAGAGCAACCCCTCTACCCATCGACCCCGCTTCATCGCACCCCCCTCTCGCCGCTCAGCGCCTCCGTGACTTGCGAATGACCATTTGCACCCGCCGGTTGCGGCCCCCGAACTCGGGGCCTTCCGGCACCGCCTTCTTCTCCTCCGGCACCCGGAAGAGGGAGAGGATGGGGGGAGCGCCGTCCCAGGCCACCCGCGGCAGGTGGCGCCCCACCGTGCCCTCGATGCGCTCCAGCTCCATCATGTCCGAGGGCGAGACGAAGGTGATGGCGTCGCCCTTGGCGTGTGCGCGGGCGGTACGGCCGATGCGGTGAATGTAGTCGTCCGCGCTGGGTGGAATATCGAAGTTGATGATGTGGGTGACGCCCTCGATGTCGAGCCCGCGGGCGGCGATGTCGGTGGCCACGAGGATCTTCGCTTCGCCGCTGCGGAACGCGCTCAGTGCCTCCTCCCGCTCGCGCTGCGAGCGGTTGCCGTGGATGGCGGCGACGCTGAACCCTTCCTTGCGGAGCGCCTTGGAAAGGCGCTCGGTGCGCTCTCGTGTGCGGAAAAAGATCAGGGCGGAGGGAATGTCCAGCTCCTTCAGCACGCGGAAGAGAAGCGAGGTCTTGTCCTCTGGCTTCACCGGGTAGAGGAGCTGGCGGACCGTCTCCACCGGCTTGGAGATGAACCCCACCGTGATGCGCTCGGGGTCGTGCATCATGGTTCCGGCGAGGTAGGCGATCTCGTCGGGGAATGTGGCGGAGAACATGAGCGTCTGCCGTTCGCGGCGCAGATGGCGGACGATGCGCTTGATGTCGGGGAGGAACCCCATGTCCAGCATGCGGTCCGCCTCGTCCATGACCAGGATGGCGAGGTCGTCGAACTTCACATTGGTGCGGGCCATCTGATCGAGGAGCCGGCCGGGGGTGGCGACGACGACATGGCGCCCCTCCTTGAGCTCCACCCGCTGCTTGTCGATGCTCACTCCGCCGTACACGGGAACCGACTTGATGCCGAGCGGCTTGCCGAACTCGCTAACCACCTCGTGGACCTGCACCGCGAGCTCGCGGGTGGGCACCAGCACCAGCATCTGGTTCTTGCGGAGCCGCCCGGCGGCGAGCCGGGTGATGCTGGGCAGCACATAGGCGAGGGTCTTCCCCGTTCCGGTCTGGGCCAGGCCGATGGCGTCGCGGCCGGCCAGGGCGATGGGGATCGCGCGTTCCTGGATGGGGGTGGGGACCGAGATGTTGCGTTTCGCGAGGACCTGAAGGCAGCGGGGGTCCAGCCCGTATGTTTCGAATGACATGGAGCGGGAAGTGTACGCGTTCCCGGCGCGGGAGACAATGCGGGGGGGCGCTTCCCCTGCGGCCTGCGGCCCGCCATAATCCCCGCCATGGCCTCCGAATCCAGGACCGCCATCTTCGCCGCCATCCTCGGCAACCTCGCCATCGCGATCACCAAGTTCATCGCGGCCGCGGTGAGCGGCAGCTCGGCCATGCTCGCCGAGGGGATCCACTCGCTGGTGGACTGCGGGAACGGGGCGCTCCTCCTCCTGGGGCTGCGCATGGCCCGGCGGGCCCCGGACAGCCTTCACCCCTTCGGTTACGGCAAGGAGCTCTACTTCTGGACCTTCATCGTGGCCATCCTGGTCTTCGCCCTGGGCGGCGGGATGTCCATCTACGAGGGGATCAAGCACCTCGCTCACCCGAAGGAACTGACGAACCCGCTCATCAACTACATTGTTCTGGGCGCGGCCATCGTCTTCGAGTCGATCTCCTGGAGCGTGGCCTACCGCGTCTTCCGCAAGGAGAAGGGTTCGCGGCGAGCCTGGTCCGTGGTGAGGGACACCAAGGACCCGACCACGGTGGTGGTGCTCTTCGAGGACACGGCGGCGCTCCTGGGGCTGGTGGTGGCGTTCCTCGGCGTGTTCTTCGGCCACATGCTCGACAATCCCTACCTGGACCCGGCGGCGTCGGTCGTGATCGGGCTCATCCTGGCCGGGGTGGCCATCCTGCTCGCGATCGAGAGCAAGGGGCTCCTGGTGGGGGAGAGTGCGGATCCGGAGGTGGTGCGCAGCATCCAGGAGATTGCGCAGGCCCACCCTGCGGTGGAACTGGCCCGCGAGCCGATGACGCTCCACCTGGGGCCGGAGGATGTGCTGCTCAATCTGAGCGTGCGGTTCCGGCGCGACCTGGATGCCGAAGGGGTGGAGCGGGCCATCGACGAGATCGAGGCCGCGGTGCGGGCGAGGCATCCCGGCATCCACCGCATCTTCATCGAGGCGAACGCGGTGACGGGGCGGCGAGAGTCGCCGTAGGGCGCACTGTGAGCAGGAGGCGAAAGTGAGCAAAGCGGAAGCGATCGGCGAGTTCCTCGGCCAGAAGACCCTGGCCCTGGTCGGTGTGTCCCGCGGAGGGAAGAAGTTCGGCAACTCGGTCCTCAAGGATCTCGCCGGCAAGGGGTATAGGGTGTTTCCCGTGCACCCGTCCGCGGAAATGATCGGGGGCGTGCGGTGCTGGCCGGATCTCAAGAGCCTTCCCGAGCCGGTGGGCGGTGTCGTGGTCGTGGTGCCGCCGGAGCAGACGGACCGGGTCGTGCGGGATGCCCACGAGGCCGGCATCCGGCGGGTGTGGATGCAGCCGGGGGCGGAATCGCCGGAAGCGGTGCGGTTCTGCGAGGAGCAGGGGATGCGCGTCGTGGAGGGCGAGTGCATCCTCATGTTCGCGGAGCCGGTGCGGTCCATTCACGGGCTGCACCGGGGCCTGTGGCGGCTGCTGGGGAGGTTGCCGAGGTAGGGCTGACCCGGCGGGCGCGATCACCCGGGTGAGCAGGTGCGGGGCTCGCCCAGCCCTATCGAGGCGAGGCCGGCGCGGTTTCCGCGGCCGTAGCGGGCGCGGCGCCCGGCGCCACCCGGACCGTCATGCCCGGCCAGATCTTGGGCGCCGTGGCTTCCGGCGGGAGCAGCACACCCTCGGCGGTGGCCAACCCCGTGGAGAGATCGATCTCCGGCGCCACCCGCGAGACCTTGAGCGGTACGGTCACGCCCAGCACCGGGAACTGGGCCTGCAGGGCGGAGCCGACCCCGATGCGTCCGACCAGGCTTTCCGGGATGCCGAAGCGCACTCCCAGATCCGAGTCGCTGATCAGGCGCAGGAGAGGAGAGCCCATGTCGACATGCTCCCCCAGCTCACAGAACTTCGCGCTGATGACGCCGGCAAAGGGGGCGCGGACCGTAGCCCTCTCCAGCTGCTCGGCCAGCTCTCCGGCCACGGCCTGGTTTCCGGCCAGCCGGGCCTTGGCCAGCGCCACTTCCACTTCCGCCATGTCCGCCGAGAAGCGGATCTCGGCCTGCTCCTCCGTGGACCACGCGTCGGGCATCTGAAGCCGCCGGTCGCGCTTCTGCACGGCCAGATCCCGCTCCAGAACCGCCTTGTCCAGCTCCGCCTGGGATGAGGCGACGCTGGCCCGCGCGCTCTTCAACTCGTTGTGCAATCGGGGTGATTCCAGCTTCAGCAACACCTGCTCGCGATTGACACGCTGGCCCAATTCCGCGAGAATTGTTACTATCTGACCGTCAATTTCGGCCTCCAGATTGAGGGTCCTTTGTGCAAAAACGATGCCGATGAGCTCGACCGGTGCAGACGCCGACTTCCCCGCACCCGGTTGTGCGCCGGCCGATGGCCGGGTCTGGGCCTGGACCGGGATCCCGGCCATGCCGATCAGGATCGACAGCAGGATTGAGATCGCGAAGCGAGGAGGCCGATGAGCAGTCACCTGATCGATGGGACCCGGCCGGTGCGGATGGATCGTGCGCCCTGGTGATCGGTCGAACATGATGCCCCCCCGTCTCTCTACACAGCCCGGACTTCCAGTGGAGGTGGACGGACCCGCGTTCATCATAGGCCAGGGGGTAGGCGCCGGGGAGGAGGTAAAGAGGTCTCCGGCAGTTGCGGGGAGGAATCGGGAAGGGATCCCTCCCGGCCGGAGGACACATCCCGGCAAGGCCTGTTGCTCCCATGGCTGAGGACTCGAAGCGGCCCAAGGGGATCTTCCGCAAGGAGGCGCTCGACCACCAGCGCATCGGCGGGAGGCCGCAGGGCGATGTCCTGCGCCTCTCCCCGGACTGGATGGGCTGGACCTACCGCTTGCTCCTGTATTCCTTCGCGGTCTTCGTGCTGTTCCTGTGCTTCGGGCGCATGAACGAGTACGCCGCCGGTCCCGCCGTCGTTCGCTGCAAGTCCAAGACCGAGGTGACCTGCGTGGCGTCTGGAACCGTGCAGGAGGTGGCCGTTGTGCCGGGCGAGCGGGTGCAGGCCGGACAGCTGCTGCTGCGCCTGGACGACGAGGAACAGATCGCCGCGGTGCAGCGCGTCGAGCAGGACCTGGAGGTCGAACTGGCTGCCTGCCTGCGAGATCCCCTCGACGAGACCGCGCGACGCAGCGCGGCCTCCCTGCGGTCCCAGCTCCTGTATGTCCGGCAGATGCTGGCCGCAAGGCAATTGACCGCGCCGGCGGCGGGCGTGGTCCGGGATGTGCGCATCCGCCCCGGCCAGCCGGTGTCCCCCGGCCAGCTCCTGGTGACTCTTTCCGGACTGGACAGCGGGCTGACCCTGATCGTCATGCTCCCCGGGTACTCGCGGCCGCAGCTGGCGTCCGGCCAGCGGGGACGGTTCGAGATCGAGGGCTACGCCCACACCTACCAGCCGGTGACGCTGTCCAAGATCGCCGACGAGCTGGTCGGTCCCGCGGAGGCGCGCCGCTACCTGGGGCCGGACATTGCGGACGCGATTTCCGTCAGCGGCTCGGTCGTGCTCGCCGAGGCGGCGCTGGAAGAGGAATCCTTCACGGTCGACGGGCAGGAGTATGTCTACGCGGACGGGATGCAGGGCGAGGTGCAGGTCCGGGTCCGCTCCCTGCCCATCGTCCTGAATCTCATTCCGGGTCTCCGGGACCTCTGGGGAGGGGGTGGCCGTGGGCTCTCCGAATGAGACTCCCACCCCTTCCAAGGGCCATTTCCGGGAGCGTTTCCCGGCTCTGATCCGGCTGGAGCGCGCGGCGCGGGGTACCCGGATCCCCTATGTCCAGCAGAACACTGCCGCCGACTGCGGAGCCGCCTGCCTGGCCATGGTGCTGGGCTACCACGGCCGCCATGTGCGCCTGGATTCCCTGCGCGAGACCATGGGGACCGGTCGCGACGGGGTCAACGCCCTGAGTCTGGTCCAGGCCGCCCGCCGGTTCAACCTGCGGGGCAGAGGCGTCACCCTGGAGGTGGCCGACCTCGACTATGTGCCTCCCGCATCGATTCTCCACTGGAGCTTCGACCACTTCGTCGTCTACGAGGGGAGAGAGGGAGAGCTCATCAAGCTCGTGGACCCGGCGCTGGGGCCTCGGCGCGTGTCCCGCGAGGAATTCGGGCACAACTTCACCGGCGTGGCCCTGATCTTCGAGCCGATGGAGACCTTCACCACCGGCCGGGAGGCGACGCGGCCGGTGTGGAGCTATGTCCGGCGCGTGCTGGCGCGGTCGGGGCTCCTGACCAGGATTCTCCTCCTGACCGCGATGGCCCAGGTGGTCGGACTCGGGTTGCCGGTCCTGACCGGCATCCTGGTGGACCGGGTCATCCCGCGGGGGGACATCGGGCTGATGCAGATCCTGGCCCTCGGTTTCGGCGGCCTCCTTGTCTTCAATTTTCTCCTTTCCTACCTGCGGGCATTCCTGCTGCTGCACCTGCGCACGGAGCTCGACGCGCGCATGACGCTGGATTTTCTGGAGCACCTGTTCGACCTGCCTTATCCCTTCTTCCAGGTGCGGTCGGCCGGTGACCTGATCCTGCGGCTGAACAGCAACGCCGCCGTGCGCGAGATCATCACTTCGAGTGCGCTGTCCGGCGCGCTGGACAGCGTCATGCTGCTGTCCTACCTGTTGCTGCTGCTGGTGCTGAGCCCGCTGCTGGGAGGGCTCGTCCTGCTGCTGGCGCTCCTGCGGGTCGCGGTGTTTCTGGCCTCCCGCCACCGGATCCAGGACCTGATGACCGAGAACCTTGCCAAGGAGGCCCGCTCCCACGGGTACCAGGTCCAGATGTTCACCGGCATCGAGACGCTCAAGGCGGCGGGCGCGGAGCCCAGGGCCCTGGAGCACTGGTCCCACCTGTTCGTCGATGTCCTGAATGTGAACATCCGTCGGGGGCGCCTGGACGCCCTGGTTCAGGCGATCATCGGCAGCCTGACCTTCGCATCCCCGCTGGTGGTCCTGCTCGCCGGCGGCTGGCTGGTCGTCGAGGGCCGGCTGAGTCTGGGAACCATGCTGGCCCTGAGCGCTCTCGCCACGGGGTTCCTGACCCCTCTCTCCTCCCTGGTGAGCACGGCGCTGTCCTTCCAGCAGCTTGGAAGCTATGTCGAGCGCCTGGACGATGTCCTCTCCACTCCCAGGGAGCAGGATCCGGACAAGGTCGTGCGCGCGCACCGGCTCCAGGGCAGCATCCGCTGCGAGGATGTCACTTTCCAATACGCCGCCAACCTGCCGCCGGCGGTGGAGAACATCTCGTTGGAGGTGGCCCCGGGGCAGATGGTGGCGATCGTGGGCCGGTCGGCTGCGGGCAAGACGACCCTGGCCAATCTCATGCTGGGCCTGTACCGGCCCACGCGGGGCCGCGTGCTTTACGACGGAAGCGATCTGACCGGACTGGACGCCCGCAGCGTGCGGTCCCAGCTCGGCGTGGTCACCCAGCACACGCACCTCTTCGGCGGCACCATCCTGGACAACATCGCCTTCGCCTCTCCCGACCTGACCCGGGACGCCGTCGAAACGGCCGCGAAACTGGCCCACATCCACGATGAGATCATGGCCATGCCGCTGGGGTACGGAACAGTGCTGGCCGAGGGGGGACTGTCCCTGTCGGGCGGGCAGCGCCAGAGAATCGCGCTGGCGCGGGCCCTGGCCCGCAATCCGGCGATCCTGTTCCTGGACGAGGCAACGAGCTCCCTCGATGCCGAGCTGGAGGCGAAGATCCAGGCCGATCTGGTGGAGGCGGGCTGCACGCGCATCGTGATCGCCCACCGCCTCAGCACGGTGCGGGACGCGGACCTGATCGTGGTTCTCGACAAGGGCCGGCTCGTCGAGCAAGGGACCCACACCGCGCTCGTGCAGGCAAACGGACTCTACGCCCAGCTCGTCTCCGCGCAGACGGCGCGGAGCGCGGCCGGCGGGTCCTGAGGCGCGGGCCATGGCCAGGGTGCATTGCGCGTCGGACTTCTTCGTCCTGCGCACCCCCCTCCTGCCCTTCGACGAGCTCTCGGAATGGTCGCGAGGCGTGCGGTGTGTCCGTGCCCTGGACGATCCCGTGGAGTTTGCCCGTCTCTATGCGGAGGATGTGGCTCTTCTCCGGGAACGGTTGATGGAGACGTGCCGGAGGCCGGAGCTCAGGGAAGCTCTCTTCGTGGCCTCCCCGAGTCTTGAAGAGAGCTTGCCCATCTGGGAGCGGCGGCCGGAAAGCGAGAGGGGGGAGCGGGTCGAGCACGCGGTGGTCAAGTACTTCACGCGGATCGCGGCGCGGTGCACCCCCTTCGGGCTGCACGCCGGCGGATCGGTGGGCACCTGGGCCGGGGAGGACCGGCTCCGGCTCCCTCCGTGCGGCGAGTACCTGCGCCACACCCGGCTGGACATGGACTATCTGACCGCCCTGGTGGACGGCCTTAACCGGGACGATGCCCTGCGCGGCGTACTGCGCTATTTCCCGAACTCGAGCCTCTTCGAGATCGGAGGAACGATCCGGTACGCGGAGGCCCGCCTGGCCGGACGCCTCCGCTCTTATTTTCTGGTGGCCGCCGAGGCGGACCACCACGACCCGCAGCGCGCGCGTGCGTGGGCCTTGCTG
>CAZWKH010000024.1:0-14355 GCA_964633885.1 uncultured bacterium
TGCCTAGCAACGACTGCAAGCTCTCATACTGCAAGAAGAAGGCCATATTCCCCGGGTGCGGCGGCGTGGCGGCGTCAACCTGTTAACTTATTGTGAAGCAAGGAACTGACCTGGGGTGGCCCGCACCGAGGCCCCGCCGGGCAGGGCGCGGCCCCCGTGGATTCTGGTCAGTCGGTGACCACCTGCCGTCTACTCGCTACCCTCCGGGGGCTTTGGATCGCGGTTGCGGTCCGGCCACTGGGGACGGAATCCCCCCTCGGTGCGGCGCCGGTAGCCCGGCTTCTTGCGGTAATCCCCAGCCCGGGAGCGGTTCCAGTCGGGCCGGAACCGCTTGGGCCCTCGCCGACGCTGGATCTCCGCCTTCTCGCGGTTGAGGAGGTAGGTCCCCCCCAGGATGATGAGCAGGAGCAGGGAGCCGATGAAGACCGCGGGGCTGGCGAAGAGCTGGTCGAGCATTGTGCACTGTCCGGTTGCGAATTGACCGTTGCCCGGGGGGGTCCGGGGCGGCCGCGGGGCCGAACCGGTCCCAGGCCGCAACTCTATTCGATCATGCCACAAGGAGTACCGCAGAGCCAGCGCGGTCCGGCTTGCATTTGGCATCACCCCTGCAACACAGAGCGTGCGTGGCCGGCGGCAGTCTCCCTGCACGGCCCGTGAGGTTTCGCGTCGCTCGAGTCAACAAACCGATTTTGGGACCTGGCTGCCTTTCCCCTGAGTTGGGAATTCCCTGCCGGACCCACCTCAAATCGGATTCGAACGGCCCGGCTCCCACGGCCCCGCGGGGAGACTGGCGCCGGTCGCTTCGTTTCCGCCCCACCCCCACGGGCTGCTCCCCGGGCGCGTTTCAGCACCGATAGCGGCCCGTGGCCCCGAAGGCGTTCGGGATATGCCGCACCACCAGTGCGGCCGGCTCGCCGAGCGCCGGTTCCAGGGTCACCACATCGAAGCGCACCCGCAATCCGGCAAGTCCCCGCGCCCTGAGGTAGCCCACCGTCGCCGTCTCGATGTCGCGCTGCTTCTGCGCCGTCACCGCCGGGGCCGCGCCTCCATGCCGTCCGCTCGCGCGGTACTTCACCTCGACGATCGCCAGCACCTGTCCGAGCCTTGCAATGAGGTCGATCTCGAGGCGGCTGGAACGGAAGTTGCGCTCGAGGATCTCGTAGCCTTGGAGAGCGAGGAAGGCGGCGGCCAGGGCCTCGGCGTGGCGGCCGCGAGCGACATGGGATGCCGGATGCATGGAGCGACTCCCCTGGACGGAAAATGAGGGCGGGACGCCGGGGGACGGGGAGCGTGGGCGGAGGACGGCGCATGCGGTTGCGCCGGCGCGTGATGCTTGATCGCCGCGGCCAGGGCCGTCAAGATCGCCCCATGCGCGCTCCCGGGACAGAGGCCTCGCTGATCTTCATCCCCGATCCCGCCGAGCCGGACCGCGCGCTTGAGCTGGAGTGGCTGGAGACCGACGGCCTCGGGGGGTTCGCCTCCTCGACGGTGGCTCTCGCCAACACGCGGTCCTATCACGCGGTCTTCGCGCCGGCGGTGCGCCCGCCGCTGGGCCGCATGGTTCTCTGGGCAAGGTCCCATGAGCGGCTGATGCTGGACGGCGCCGAGGTCGCACTGGACGCGCATGTCACGCCCGCGGGCCGGGTCCATCCGCGGGGCTTCGATCTTCTCGAGCGCTTCGAGCCGCGGCCCTGGCCGCGATGGACCTTCGCCCTGGGCAACGGCCGTCTCCTCCGCGAGCAGTTCCTCGTCCACGGCGCGGGGGACGCCATCCTCGCCTACAGCTGGTCGGGAAGCGCGCCGGTCGCGCTCGGCCTGCGTCTTCTCCTCGCCTTCCGGGACCATCACGATCCGGGCAGCCGCGAAGAGGCCGCGGGGACGGTGCTGCGGACCCGCGAGGGTCTGGTGGGGTTCCGCCTGCGCGGCGAGAGCCCGACCCTCTTCGTGGAGTCGGCGGGATGCGGGTTCCTCGAGGATCCCCTCTGGGAAGAGGGCTTCGCGCTGCCCGTCGAGACGGAGCGCGGGCTCGTGGATCGAGAGGACTGCTGGAGCCCCGGAGAGTTCCTGCTGCGCCTGGAGCCGGGGCGGACGACCTGGCTGCGGGCGGGGCTCGCCGAGGAAGGGCCCGGCCCCCCCGAGGCTCTGCGCGAGCGCGAGCGGGAGCGCCGGGAAGAGCTCGCCCGGCGGTCGGGCCGGGTGTTCCCCGGACTCGAGCCGCTGGTCCACGCGGCCGACCAGTTTCTGGTGCGCCGCGGCGGGCGGAACACGGTGATCGCGGGCTATCCCTGGTTCACGGACTGGGGCCGCGACACGATGATCGCCCTCCCGGGCCTCACCATCGCCGCCGGCCGCCCCGAGCTCGCGCGCGGGCTCATCCTGACCTTCGTGGAGCACATGCGCGACGGCCTCATCCCCAACCGCTTCCCCGACGCGGGCGAGACCCCCGAGTACAACACGGTGGACGCCACGCTCTGGCTCGCGGTGGCGGCGCGCCAGGCGGTGGAGGCGGGGGGCGGCGGCGCCTTGGCCCGTGAGGTGCTCCCCGCGCTGCGCGAGGCGCGCGACCACCACCGGCGCGGCACGCGCCACGGCATCCGCGTGGACGCGGACGGGTTGATTGCGTCCGGCGAGAGCGGCTACCAGCTCACCTGGATGGACGCCAAGGTCGCGGACTGGGTGGTGACGCCGCGCATGGGCAAGCCGGTGGAGATCCAGGCTCTCTGGTACAACTTCCTGCGCATCGGGGCGGAGCTGGAGTCGCTCGCCGGGGGCGACGCGGCGCCATGGCTTGCCGCGGCGGCGCCCGTGCCGGCGGCGTTCCTTCGCGCGTTCTGGGATGACGCGCACGGCTACCTGGCAGACGGCATCGCGCCCGGCGGCGCCCCCGACTGGTCACTGCGCCCGAATCAGCTCCTCGCCCTCTCCCTGCCGCACCCGCTCGTGGACGCGGAGCAGGCGCGCTCGATCCTGGCCGCGGTGGGCGCGAAGCTCAACACCCCGCGCGGGCTGCGATCCCTGGACCCCGCGCATCCCGACTACCACGGCATCTACACCGGCGACCGGCGCGCGCGGGATGCCGCATACCACCAGGGCACGGTGTGGGGATGGCTGCACGGACCGTACATGGACGCGCTTCTGCGGTTCGCAGGCGAGGCGGGACGCGCCGAGGCCCGCACGCTGCTCGAGGGATGGGCGGGGCACCTCGGCGAAGCCTGCCTCGGCCAGGCGTCCGAGGTCTTCGACGGGGACGCGCCGCACAGGCCGCGCGGCTGTTGCGCGCAGGCCTGGACGGTGGCCGAGCTGTTGCGGATCGCGCGGCGGCTGGGGGACCAGTCCGCCGCGACCGGCGAGACGCGAAGCGGCGCGGGAGCTACTTCTTCTTGACCCCGTGCTTGGGCTGCTGCTTCACCTTGGGCGCGCCCTTCTTGACCGGCGCCACCGCTACCGGGGTGATCCCCGCTGCGGCGTCGGCGGCCTTCACCGCCTCCAGCACTTCCGAAGCGGAGGCGAACTCCGTGCCCAGACGGCGGCCGGTGATGCGGGCCGCCTTGCCCTTGCGGCCGCGCATGTAGGTGAGCTGCGCCCGGCGCACCCTGCCCTCGCTGACCCGCTCGATGAGGATCAGGTTCGGGGAGTGGAGAGGGAAGAGCCGTTCGACGGCGATCCCGTTGGAGATCTTGCGCACCTTGAAGGTCTCGCGCACGCCGCCGCCCCGCCGTCCGATCACGGTGCCCTGGAACACCTGGCTCCGGACCTTGTCGCCTTCGACGACCTTCACATGCACGCGCACCGTGTCGCCCACCCGGAACTCCGGAATCTCCGCCTTGAGGTTCTTGCGCTCGACTCGATTGATCGACTTCATGGTCGTGTCCTCTGCTTACCAGGACCCCGATTCGCGGAGATCCGGTGCCTGTCGCTCCCGGCGCAGCCGCTCCAGGAACTTCCGGTCGTTCTCTGTCAGCTCCGCCTTCTCGAGAAGGTCGGGCCGACTCTGCCATGTCGCCGCCAGCCGCCGCTCCCGCCGCCACCGCGCGATGTTCGCGTGATGGCCGCTCAGGAGCACCTCCGGCACGCGGCGTCCCTCGAACTCCTCCGGGCGGGTGAAGTCGGGATAGCCGAGGAGGTTCTCCTCGTGACTGTCCTCTTCACCCGACTGCGCGTCGCCCAGTACCCCCGGAAGGAGCCGGGCCACCGCCTCGATCACGACCGCCGCAGCGAGCTCCCCGCCCGCCAGCACGAAATCGCCGATCGAGACCTCTTCCGCATCCAGGAGATCCACGACGCGCTCGTCGATCCCCTTGTACCGCCCGCAAAGGAGGGTGAACGCCTCCATGCGGCTCCAGTCCCGGGCCCGCTCCTGATCGAAGCGCCGACCCTTGGCGCTCATGACGAATGCCTTGCCCCGCTCCGCGGGGTCCAGGCTGCGCCATGCCGCCACCACCGGTTCCACCTTCATCACCATCCCGGCCCCGCCCCCGTAGGGGGCGTCGTCGGTGGTGCGATGGACATCGGTGGTGAAATCCCTGATGTCGATCGCCCGCAGGTCCAGCGCCCCGCACTCGCGCGCGATGCGCACCATCCCCTCCGAGAGGGCGGCCTCAACGAGGCCCGGGAACACCGTCAGAACGCGAACACGGAGGCTCATTCGATCTCGTCGCCGCCCGGTCGGGGATCGAGAGAGCGTGCTCGCGGGCGGGTCCCCCGCTTCGCGGCCCGCCCGACTGCGCGCGCTTTCTCGATCCCCTCCCCGGCATCACCAATCTCGGTCGATCGAACATCCCGTTCGGCGGCTGCGACGGGCACCCGCTGAGCCTCTTCAAGGCCGGCCGGCATCTCCACGAGAATCCGCCGGCCCTTCAGATCCACTTCACGGATGAAGGGCTCTATTGCGGGGATCAGGATCTCCCCTCTCTCCCCTCGAACCACCAGGAGGTCGTGGGCTCCGGGCTCCCAGATCTCCTCGACCTTGCCCCAGAGGGCTCCGTCGGTCGTGACCACCTCGAGGCCGATCAGGTCGAACTGGTAGTAGGTCCCCTCGTCCAGCTCCGGCAGCCTGTTCTCGTCCACGAACAGCTCGGCGCCGGCGAGAGCCTCGGCCTCGTTGCGATCCCTCAAACCCTGGAAGGCGACGATCCACCCGCGCGGGGTGGGCCGCACCTTCTCCACCGTCACGGTCACGACCGCTTCCTGGCGCCGGAGCGCGAGCTCCGAACCGGGATCCAGGATCCCGGGCGCATCGCCGTAGCGATCCACCATGACTTCGCCGCGAATGCCGTGGGCGCGTCGCACGCGGCCCACCAGAACGGTCCGGCCCATAGCCCCCCGGCCGACGCGGCTAGTCGACCACCTCCACGGTGGCCCGCTTTCCCTCGCGGCTCGCCGCCGCGCTCACCAACACGCGCATGGAGCGGATGGTCCGCCCCTGCTTGCCGATGACCTTGCCCAGGTCCGCCGCGGCCACCTTGACCTCGTAGACCTGTGCCTTATCGCCCGCCACCTCGCGCACTTCCACCGCGTCGGGGCTCTCCACGAGGTTGCGGACGATGAAGGTGATCAACTCCCTCACGGCCCCTTAGGCCTCGCCGCCCTCGGCGGGCGGGGCGTCGGAGGCCGGAGCCTCCTCGGCCTGGGGCCCGGGAGCCTCCGCGACCGCCGTCGCGGTCTCGGCCGCCGCCTCCGCCTTGGCCGGCTTGCGCGCGGTCTTCTTCGGCTTGGGCTCCTCGGGGAGGGCCGCTTCGAACTCGGTGCTGCCGCGGCGGGAAGTGTGCACGGTGTTCTCACGCTTCAGCAGCGTGCGCACGGAGTCGGAAAGCTGCGCTCCCCGCTCGGTCCAATAAGCCACCTTGTCGCGGTCGACATGCACGACCACGGGATCCTCGAGCGGGTTGTAGTAGCCGATCTCCTCCACCGAGCGGCCGTCGCGCTGCTTGCGCGAATCGATGACCACCACGCGGTAGAAGGGGTGGTTCTTACCCCCTGCCCGACTCAATCGAATCATGAGCACTTTGGTTGTCTCCTCCAAGGTCCACGACGGATGGCCTTACGATGCGCTTCGAGGCCGGGCCGGAGCGGAGTTGGTGATGCGCGGTTCCTATGTCTTCGCCGGCCTGGGCACGGCATGGCCTGCCGCGCCGGGCACGGTCATCCCCGCGCGAAGAAGCGGCGAAGGAGAATACCACAGGGCCGCGGGGGGACGGAAGGGGGCAGAGGCCGGCGCGAGCCGCGCCCATCCGCCTCACGCATAACTGGTTGTTTTACAATAGATTGTGGCACTGCACGAGGGCGGCAGCCCCGCTTGGGGCCGCAGGCCGGCATGCGTTCGACGGCCCGGGTGCCTCCCGCAGGATCCTGCGCTAGGATTGCGCTCATCCCGCACCTCGGAGGTGTCCATGTCCGCTTCCCGGATGCTCCTCCTCGCCTGGGCCTTCCTCGCGGCGCCGCCGGCTCTTGCCGCATCGCCCTCGATGGCCGTTCTTCCACCCCACACGGTCTCCATCGGCCAGCCGCCGCGCACCCATCTCCACTGGGGTCCGATGGCCGGGTACACATGGGACGCCGGGGAGCGGGTGAGCCGGATCTCGATTTCGGCGGGGGCCGAACCGAGGATCCCCCAGCTCGGACTGGCGCAGACGAGCTTCGTCGGTTTTGCGGGAGAGCGCGGCGGGTCCTTCGACTGGGGTATGGCCGCCTACATCAAGATCCCCTGGGTCCACGCGGGGTTCGAGTACGGCGCTGCGGACGAGGAGCTTCGGGCGAGCCTCGTCGCGGAGTTCGCTCCGCGCCGGGGCGGTCTGCTGCGGTGGGGCGATCTCCTGCGCGTCGACTATCGCCCCTGGGAGAGAGAGGTTCTGGTGGGGTTGACCCTCGTGGAGCCCCTTCGCGACTACCGCCGCACGCGTCCCCTCTCGACGCATGTCGATCTCCCCGGAGGAAAGGTCCCGGGCGCCTCGCGGGCCATTCGCGAGAACGGGGTTCCGCGCGATCTGGAGGCGTCCCTGGAGCGCATCGAGAAGCATGTCCTCTGGATGGACCGCCTGCTCACTCCCCACTTCCAGCCGGGAACCGACTTCGAGGAGAGCGCCGCGCTCACCCGCGCGCATCTGCGCGACGGGAACAGGACCTTTCTCGAAGAGGAGGCCGCGTACCACCGCGAGCTGGAGCGTGCGTTCACCATCGCCGCCGGGGGGGACGAAGCGGCGGGAGCGGATCTGGCCCGACGCGCAGAGGCGGTCCTCCTCGACGAGGTCCTCATCCCCTTCAACGGCTGTTTCGCCCGGATCAAGAAACCGGCCGGCCTGGGGGGATTGGCGCGCAATGCCCTCCGCAGGTTCGACGGGGAGCTCGCCCCGCGGTTCGGGGCGGGATCCTTCGGCCGCGGAGATGCAGGCTCCGGAGACGCCGCCGGCCGGCGCGAGCAATGCCTCGAAGTGTTCCGCCGCACCCTCGCCGCGATCGACCGGACCGCCCTGGCCGCGCGCAAGCGATGGGATCAGAAGTTCATCTTCGTCTTTCCCGAGTTCCGCCTGGTCTGGCTGCCCCTCAACTACGGGCTGCGACCCGAACAGGCGGACACTCAGGCAGAGTGGGACCGGCTGGCCGAACGGCTCACGGAGGGCTCCTTCACCGACTGCAACTCCATCGAATACCTGGTGAACGAGCAGTTCCACCTGCGCCTCAAGGAGATGGTGCGCGCCACCGAGACCTATCAGGTCCTTCACATCCACGACATCCGGGGCCGGCATGGGGAGGATCTCACCGACCGCATCGGATGGGATCTCGCGGCGGACGGCTACCTGCGAGCGTTCACCGAGGCCGTCCGGGAGATCGACCGGGGCGAGCGGATGCGACTGCCGCAGTTCTTCATCTTCCTCGATGAGAACTATTACGCGGAGAATCGATCCCGCGAGATCGTCACCTTCCTGGAGCGGCTCCACGGGTCCAGGGACCCGGAGCTGGCCGACGCAGGGACGCGGGGAAAGGTGCGGGCCGCAAGGCGCGCCCTGGCGGAGGCGATCGCCTCCTCCCCGACCTTCCGCCACCTGCCGGATCGCGAGTTGCGCCGGATCTTCAAGGTACACATCAGCGTCACCCATCGTTTCGACCCCGCCTTCGGGGGCGATCTGTCCATGCGCGACCACCGCAAGATAGCCTTTCGCGATGTGTTCGAAGACGATCCCGGCTCGGGCGAAGGGATGGCCACCGGCCAGGGGGTGGGCGAGCACTACAACGGCACCGGGTGGGACGATCGCAGCATCCTCATGCGGGGTCCCGTGCTGGTCGCGCTGAAGACGGGGGTGCGGGAGCTGTTCCTGAGCCAGGGATACGGGGAGCGGGACCTGCCGACATGCCTTCGGGAGCTCCCGATGCCCGCGGACTACGAGGCGCGGTGCGCGGCTCTCAGGGCGTCCGGCTGGGTCACGCCCGTCTCGGCGGTCATGAACCGCGTGGGCTACGGCGACAAGCGGGCCACCGTGCTCAAGGCGATGCTGTACAACCTGGCTCCGCCCGGAAGCGCGATCCTCACCTTCGACTCTCTCTGGATCAGCGATTACTGGGCGGGGATGCTCACCGCCGCGGCATTGAGGGGAGTCCATGTGGTGGCGGTGGCGCCGGTGCCGTCCAACGCGCCGAGCAGCGCCGTCCCCACGATGGTGCTCCTGCGCGAGAACATGAGCCGGCTCTTCGAGGCTTCCCGGTACTTCGCGGAGGAGATCTCGAGGGCGGGGGGTTCGTTGCACACCGGGCTCTACGACACGCGGATCCCGGCGACCGATCTGCGCGGGCGCCTCGACGAGGCCCTGACGCGGTGGGAGAGCGATCCGCGAGTGACCGCGCTCCTGGGCCTGGACCCGGAGGTGCTGGACGGACTGCGGGGGCTCGCCGAGGCCTGGCCGTTTGAACCGGCCCCCGAGGACAGCCCCCGGGTCGAGATCCTGCCCATCCGCCAGGACCACCGGCCCTTCCTGCACATGAAGACGCAGCTCCTGGCGACGCGACCCCTGCTCGACCGCGTGGAGGGACCGGGCTGGATGGGGATGATGACGGAGCACCTGCGCCGGCGCGCAAGACAAGGGGCGGGAGTGATCGGTCCGGGGCTCACTCCGGCCATCCTGCAGCCGGATCCCGCCTCCCGGGACGGTTCCCCCGGCGCGACGGACCCGGGCATTGCCTATCTCCTGATCGGCTCGCAGAACCAGGACCGGCGCGGCATGTTGCTGGACGGCGAGGTCACGGTCGCGGTCTCGGGACCGGGCGCGCTCACCGCGTTGCCCGACCTCATGCTCGTCCTGGGCAGCGCGACCTGGCCGCGCGACGGCGAGGCCTTCGACCGGGCCTTCCCCGAGATCGAGGGACCGGGATTTCTGAAGCGCGCGTTCCGCTACATCAAGGACCAGATCTGACGCGGCGCGAAGCCGCGCCGCCATGCGCGGCGACCCGCCCGGATCCCCCCCGGGGGGAGGCCCGACGGGAGACCCGCCGCTGGAACTCCTCGCGGGCTGCGAGGACCGCGCGGTTGTAGGCGCAGTGGAAGTCCGGGATCCGGTGCGGATCCCGGTTGCCTGGGGCGAGAGCGATCGCCACCGGGCAGACCGCGCAGTCCTCCCGATACCGGCAGGTCGCGCAGCGACCGTAGGCGGAGCGCTTCCTCTCCCGCCGGTTGAACAGGTCGACCTGGGTGACCAGGTCCTTGAGGGAGGCCATGCGCTCCAGGAGCCCTTCCGATCCCACCGTCCCCAACCCCAGCGGTTCAAGACGCGACCGCAACATCTCGGGATGCTCCTGCAGGGATTCGAGCCAGAGAGCGCAGGGTGCGATCTCGCCGTCCGGACCCAGGGTCAGAGCCTCGCCATGGCCCGCGCCGCAGAGGGCATCGCTCCGGCGAGATCCCTGCGGCCGACCGGGAGCGCGCGTCACCGGGGAGCGCCGGGGAGGAGGCCGATGCTCCGGGGCACGCAAGGCCAGGAAGGGGATTTCCCCGCCCGCGCCGTGGAGACCGACACTGAGCTCCACGATCTTCTCGAACTGGGCCAGCAGCAGGCGGTGCCGGGCCTCCGACCAGCCCGGGGCGGGGCCGATGACCGGGTAGACCGTGATCCTGCGCACCCCCTTCCAGTTCAGGTAGCGGATCGCGCCGGCCAGCCCCCCGATGGTCCGCGGGGTGAGGGTCACCGCGACGGTGAGCCCCCGCCGCAGGAAGGCCGGATGATCCCGCCTGAGCTCCTCCAGGCGGCGGTCGAGGATCGCGAAGGTCCCCCGCCCGCGGAGATCCTGCGCCGCGGGACTGCCGTCGAAGCTCAGGAGCACTTCGAAGCCCTGGTCGACCAGGTAGGAGGCCGTCTCGGGCCGCAGGAGGGTTCCGTTCGTGATCACGGCCAGGCGCAGCGCGCCCGGCTCGGGACGCAGGGTCCGCGCGAGCCGTACGGCGCGCCGGATGAGCGGCATCTCCAGAAGAGGCTCACCCCCGGAGAAGACGAGGTGCAGCTCCTTCGCTGGCGAGGCCGCGGCCAGCGCCAGGCCCTCGCACAGGGTCTCCCACCGCATCCGGCCCCGGGACCGGCGGTTCTGATAGCAGTAGGCGCAGCGCAGGTTGCAGCGCCCGGTCAGCACCAGGTGCAGCTTGCGCAGCGACGGGGCCACAGCGGTCCTAGCGATTGCGCGGGATGGGCGGCTCCGAATGAAAGCAGCCCCACTCAAGCGGCGGCGTGGGCTCCGGGCCGATGGGCGGAAGCCTTTGCTCGGCCGAAGGAAACTTCTTGTCCGGGGGCATGAGCAGGAGGATTTCGCGCACGGCGCGACAGTACTCCTCGATCCCATAGAGCGTGTTGGTGAGCTGGCGGACCGTCACCATGCGGGGCCGGGAGGACCTCCTCGCCGGCTTGCGCCGCGCTGCGGCCCGCTTCGCCGCCTTCTTCGCAGCCTTCTTCCTGGCCATTTCTCTCTCCTTGCGCCGCGTCGAGCCGCGGCGCGGTTGCGCGGGGACGCCTAGCGGCGCTCGGCGGTGGCGTCGAGCACCCAGATGTCCCCATCCTTCACTTCAGAGCACCAGACGAGCGACCTTCCGTCCCGGGCGACATCGAAGAACCCCGCCGGGTCCCGCGAGCCGAAGAGGACGGGAGGATCGATGGGCCGGACGGAACCATCCTCCAGGGAGACCCGCTTCAGGGTCCGCTCCATGGAGCCCCAGGAGCCGCTCACGAACAGAGCACGGCCTTCGGGGTCCCAGCGGACGCGGCTCGCTCCCGCGCCTCGGGTCACCGCCCGCGGCGCGGCGCTTGGGTCCACCGCGATGACGAAGACCTCGGTGCCGCCGTCCAGGCTCGCCGTGTACGCGATGCTCCCGCCGTCGGGCGACCATGCGGGGGCCTGCGCCGAGGGCCCCGAGCCGGACAGAGCGAGAGGAATCCCCCGGGGGGTTCCGTCCGCTACGCCCTGGATCCAGATGCAGGCGCTTCCGCCGCGCTCGGAGGAATACGCGATGCTCCCGCCGTCCGGAGACCAGGCCGGATGGATGTCGGGACCGGGCTCGGCGGTGAACCGCCGTGGGGATCCGCCCTCGATCGGCAGCATCCATATGTCGCGCTCCTCTTCGAGGATCCGGTAATAGGCGATCCACTTCCCGTCGGGCGAGACGGCGGGATGCGACGCCGAGCCCGGGTGATCGGTGAGACGGAGCGGCTCTCCGTGAGGACGGCCGTCGACCAGGGGCTGAAGCCACAGATCGAGCTCCGCTCCCCACCGGTCGGAGACGAAGACCAACGCGTCTCCCGCCGGCGAGAGGGAGGGCATCCAGTCATGGCGGAAACCGGGCAGCACCGACTCGGCGCCGCCCGCCATGTCCCTCAGGACCATGCGGTACTCGACCCCTTGCGTGCAGTAGGCCAGACGCTTGCCCTCCCCGGCGAGGCTGGGATGGGTCTCGGAGGCGGCGCCCATGGTGACCCGCTGGGGCTCTCCCCCCGTCGCGGGAACGCTCCACAGGGCGAGGTTGCCGCCCCGGTAGGAGGCGAAGTAGATGCGGCGGCCGTCCGGGGACCAGCAGGGCTCCTGATCCATATCGCTGCCGGCCAGAATCCGCTGCGGCCGGCCGCCCCCCGAGGGCACCTGCCAGAGCCCGTCGTATGCCGCGTAGCAGATGCGCTTCCCATCCGGAGACCAGGCCGGCTGCCGCTGCGCCCAGAGGCCGTGACCGGGACCGGTGAGGTCGGTCGCCTGGCCGGGATCCTCCAGAGAGGTGACGAGCACGCGCGTCGCTCCCGAGGAATCCTCCCGCGCGAAAGCGAGGAGCCGTCCGTCCGGTGACACGGCGGGGTCCCGCGCGTTCTCCAGCACCAGGGTAGGCGGCCCGCCCAGCTGTCCCGTCTTCCACACGCCGTCGGCGCCGAGGCGGTTCGATACGAACAGTACGGCGCTCCCGTCGGGAAGCCATGCCGGGCTCCGATCGGAGGCCGCGTGGTCGGTGAGGGCGATGGGGCTGCCCCCTGTCACTCCTATGGCATAGAGATCCAGGTTCCCCGAGATGTCCGAGACATAGGCCACCCGGCCCCCATCCGGCGAGAGGGCGGGTTCGCTCTCCCAGGAGTCGAAGCTGGTGACCTGGATGGGCCTCGCGCGGGCGAAGGGGAGCGAGGCGTCGCGGGTCGGGAGGAAGCGCCAGAGAGCGAACCCCGCGGCGGCCAGCGCCAGCGCGCCGGCGGTGAGGAAACCGAGACGGCGCAGCCGGTGCGGCTTCAGGGGAAGCCGCTGCGGGTGCGTCTCCGAATACTCCCTGAACTCGACTTGCTTGTGCACGGTGCGGAGATCCGCGATCAACTCCCGTGCGCTCTGATACCTCTCTTCGGGCTGCTTGGCCAGACACTTGCGGATGATGCGCTCCAGCTCCCCAGGGACCTCGTAGCTGTACCTGCCGATGGGCAGGGGCTCGCGGTGAAGGATCTCCCCCGCCAGGCCGGTCTGGCTCGTGGACTGAAAAGCTGGAGCTCCGGCGCAGATCTCGTAGAGCACCGCGCCCAGGGCAAAGATGTCGGTGCGAGCGTCCACCGGACGGCCCAGGATCTGCTCCGGCGCCATGTAGCGGGGCGTGCCCATCACCGCACCGGTGGAGGTCACCCCCACGGTGTCGGTGGCGCCGCTTCCCATCTCCTGCGATCCCGCCATCAGCCGCGCCAGCCCGAAGTCGGTCAGGAGCGCCCGCCCGGAGGAATCGACGAGGATGTTCTTGGGATTCACATCGCGGTGAACCACCCCATGGTCGTGGGCTGCCTGGAGGCCGGAGGCCAGCTCCTCCGCGTAGGTGAGCGCGGTGGCCAGGGGGAGCTTTCCCTCCCGCGCAAGGAGATCCCGCAGGCTCACTCCCTCCACGAGCTGGAAGACGATCCAGGGAACCCCGTTCTCCTCGAAGGCTTCCAGCACCGGAACGATGTTGGGGTGGGAGATGCGGGAGGCGGCGCGCCCCTCGCGCAGGAAGCGGCGCCGGAGATCGCCGGAGTCGAGGAACTCGGGAAGAGGGCGCTTGAGAGCGACCTCGCGCGGGAGATCCCGATCGCGAGCCCGGTAGACGATTCCCATGCCACCGCGACCGATCTCGTCCAAAAGCTCATAGTGGCGGACGGTCTGACCGGGAGCATGAATCCGGGTTTTCGGATCCTCGTCCTCTGCCATCGGCGATTCGCCTCGATGCTCCGGCGCGACTCTTGAGGCAGCAGGCTTGAATCATATGGCATGAAATGTGAAATGACAAACGCAGAAATCGCTCTACAGAGGGGGCCGGGGCCGAGGCCAGACGACGGGCGGCTAGATGGGCAGGCGCATCCCCGCGAACTTGCGCTGGCCCTTCATGAGCCTGGCCATGCGCTGCATGTCGCGGAACTGCTTCAGGAGATGGTTCACCTCCTGGACGCTGGTGCCGCTGCCCCGGGCGATCCGCTTGCGGCGGCTGCCGTTGATGAGGTGGGGCTGGTTGCGCTCCTGCGGGGTCATGGACCGGATCATGGCCTGGATGCGCCCGAGCGCCTTGTCGTCCACGGTCATGCCCTTCAGTTGCTTGCCCATGCCGGGGATCATCTTGAGCATGTCCTCGAGGGGGCCCATCTTCTTCACCTGCTCGAGCTGGGTGAGGAAGTCCTCGAAGGTGAACTCCTCGCGGCGGAACCGCTCCGCCATGCGCGCGGCCTCCTGGACATCCACGGATTCCTGGGCGCGCTCGACCAGGGTGAGCACATCCCCCATGCCGAGGATCCGCGAGGCCATGCGGTCGGGATGGAAGTCCTCGAGGGCCTCCGCCTTCTCCCCCACCCCCACGAACTTGATGGGCACACCGGTGACATGGGTCACGGAGAGGGCGGCCCCGCCGCGGGC